>NZ_NOLI01000184.1:0-12677 GCF_002245975.1 Nostoc sp. 'Peltigera membranacea cyanobiont' 213
GGATTGGGGACTGGGGACTGGGGACAAACAAAATTCAAGACTTTTTTATCTCTCTGAGAACTCCGTCCATCGACCTCAGAACCTCAAACTATCCAATTACCAATTACCAATTACCAATTACCAATTACCAATCCCCAATTACCAATTACCAATCTACCAATCACCTAATCGAGTACCATATTCTTCTTTACCCTGTTGTTGGGAACGAATGAAACGACAGTAACCGTTAAGACCTTTTTCAATCCTGTCTTTAAGCTGACTGACCCAGTTTAATTGTTCTGTGTTGCAGTAGCCTAAGCTTTCAGCAATAATGAAGGCGCTTTTGGTTTCAGTCAATGAGCCGCGAGCAATGTACATAAAACGCAATCTATCTAAGTAGTGATAACGTCCATAACCCTCAGCTATGTTCAGTAAAACGCTGCAAGCTGCTCTTCATAATTGATCGCTCAAATTGTAACGCTCACAATCAGGCAAACTATTTGCTAGTCTATAAGCCGCTTTTAGCAACTTAAGGCTATCTTGATAGAAGTCTAAAGACTCAAAACCCCTATCTGCCATATCATCTCAATCTAAAGTCTCTCAATTTTATGGGAGATTTTTACCCAGTCCCCAGTCCCCAATCCCCAATCCCTACTCCCTAATATGTAAAATGGTCAGCGTATCAAGCTTTGATCCAGGCGATCGCTTTATGGCCATTACAAAACGGCGACTACCGACATTTTTACAGTTCGGCAAAAGTTCCAATCTTTCCCAAAGACTCATGCTCATTGGGTTAGTCATTACCCTATTTTTCATCTTCCTGGCGTTCTTTGCTCCCGTATTCCAGGCTTGGGGATGGCTGCTAAACCCAAAAGATTTTCTCTCTAACCCAATCCACGAGCCACCCTCAGCTAAACATTGGTTTGGTACTAGTCGCTTGGGTTATGATGTCTTTTCCCGGACATTGTTCGGCGCTCAAGCTGCCTTGCAGGTGGTGATTTTGGCAACGGCGCTGAGTATGATTATCGGTGTGCCTTTGGGGATGCTGAGTGGTTATCTCGGCGGAAAATTGGATAAAGTGTTGCTGTTTATGATGGATAGCATCTACACTCTACCGGGGCTACTGCTGTCTGTGACACTAGCCTTTGTAGTGGGGCGGGGAATATTAAATGCAGCGATCGCGATTAGCATTGCCTACATCCCCCAATATTACCGCGTTGTTCGCAACCACACCGTTAGCGTCAAAACTGAAGTCTTCATAGAAGCGGCTCAAGCAATGGGCGCTTCCACTTGGGTTGTGCTTTCTCGTTATCTATTTTTCAACGTCATTCAAAGCGTACCCGTCTTATTCACACTCAACGCTGCTGATGCAATTTTGGTGTTGGGCGGTTTGGGCTTTTTGGGGCTGGGACTTCCCGAAGAAGTGCCAGAATGGGGACATGATTTAAAACAAGCTTTAGAAGCTCTACCTACTGGCATTTGGTGGACTACACTTTTCCCTGGTTTAACCATGACATTCATGGTGGTAGGGTTATCACTACTTGGTGAAGGGTTAAACGAATTTGTCAATCCCCGATTACGGAGAGAAAATGGAATCCGAAAATAATTAGTAAATAGTGGACACTTATTAGTCAACAGACTAATCATTGATAACTAGTAATTGATAACTGGAGAGATTTGGGTGAAAGATAACCTGACATTAATTGCCGCCGCTACTGGCGGATTTATCCTTTCTGTTGCCCTTGCTGGCATCTTAAGAGGTGCGCCGGTTACAGGTTGGCATGAGCAATCAAGTTTCCGCACCACGAATTTTGCTAATTTACAGAAATCGGAATTGAAAGCTTCGCGTCTTCTTCCAGGGGGAGACGCTGCGCGAACAGATCGGGGATGAAAAAAATGAACTGGAGAATAGGGAATTGCTGTTCACCAATGACAAATGACAAATGACAAATGACAAAATTCAAGTAATTGGCATTGATGTCGGGGGAACAGCAATTAAGCTGGGGCGGTTTACAGCCGATGGTACTTGTCTGCAATCTTTGACTGTGGCGGCTCCTCAACCGACAACGCCGGAGGCTGTGTTGGCGGTGCTGGTAGATGCGATCGCACAAATCGATCCAAATAATGAAACTGTTGCTATCGGTGTTGGGACTCCTGGCCCCTCCGATGCCGCAGGACGCATTGCCAAAATCGCCATTAACTTACCTGGATGGCTCGATGTGCCTTTAGCAGATTGGTTAGAAGCCAAAACTGACAAACCTACTGCGATCGCTAACGATGCCAACTGCGCTCTTTTGGGAGAAGCTTGGCTCGGAGCCGGTCGCCACTTGCAAAATCTGATTCTGCTAACTCTAGGAACTGGAGTCGGTGGCGCAATTATTCTAGATGGCAAACTATTTGTTGGACATCAGGGCGCTGCCGGGGAATTGGGTTTAATTTCATTAAATCCTGATGGGCCAATTTGTAATAGTGGCAATCAAGGCTCTTTAGAACAACATGCCTCGGCTACCGCCATTCGTCGCCGCACTCTCAAGGAACCCATCGAATTAGGTATTCTTGCCCAACAAGGAGATCCCGAAGCATTGACTTTTTGGCAAGAGTATGGTAAGAATTTGGGGGTTGGTTTGACGAGTTTGATTTATGTACTCACACCGCAAGCGATCGTCATTGGTGGTGGGATAAGTGGCAGCTTTGAGTTTTTCTTACCAGCAGCGAAGGCAGAAATTGAGAAGCGAGTTCAGCCTTTATCACGAGCGGGTTTACAGATTTTGCCAGCCGAATTAGGAAATTTTGCTGGGATAGTGGGTGCAGCAAAGTTGGCATGGCAATGCTATTCAGGGTTTTAGATTATGGTTCAAACAATTCCAGCTAGAGACATCAGTCTTTACGTAATTCGTAATTCGTAATGATGCTGTCTCTCTACGATATGCTGCGCGTAGCTTCCTTTCAGGGGTACGCGGATTCGCTACCACTACGCTAAAGTAATTTGTAATACTAGGACAAAGAATATCCTGTTGCCTTGTAAACGTATTTCACAACTTTTTCATAAGATTCGGGATTACTCACAGGGTTGATAATGATGGGAATAGTGCCATCTGGCAACCAGAAAGTTATCCTGCCGTTCGGTTCATGACAAAAGGAACTGATGCAGTTGAGATTAATTACATATTCATTTTTTTCGTAACAGATTTTTACCCAATGGGCACGATCTAATTCTAAGCTCGTCACACATTCTAAATAATCGAGAATTTTTTGATAGTCTTCCAGGTTATTTTGAGGGTTAATTACTATTGGAATGGCGCTATCGGGTAGCCAAAAAGTAACTCTGCCATTTACTTCATAACAAAAAGCATGGACACGTTCAAAATTCACTACATATTCTCTCCTCTCGTAAAGGATTTTCACCCAGTACGCCACAACATCTCCTCAAGTCAAAAATTTACGAATGATGCACCCTATATGTCAAAATCTACTGAAGCCTTAAGTTAATGTTGCTCTGTACAAATTAAAAATTAAAAATTGATTTTTAATTTTTAATTGTTATGACACCTCCAATGGTTTTGGTGTACCTGGAACTGATAGAGAAAGAGCGATCGCTGCTTGAATAAACCCTTTAAATAAGGGATGAGGGCTACTAGGGCGCGATTGAAACTCTGGATGAAACTGGCAAGCAAGAAAGAATGGATGCTTGGGTAATTCCACAATTTCAACTAACTGTCCATCGGGAGAAGTACCACTGATTACATAGCCAGACTTTAATAACAAATCGCGGTAAGCATTGTTGAACTCATAGCGATGTCGATGTCGTTCATAAATTACATCTTCTTGATAAAGCTTGAAAGCTAAGGTATCAGGGAGAACACGACAAGGATATAGCCCCAAGCGCATTGTACCCCCTAAATCGACAACTTCCTGCTGTCCTGGCAATAAATTAATAACTGGATCGGTTGTATGAGGGTCAAATTCAGCACTATTAGCATCTGTTAATCCCCTTACGTTCCTAGCCCACTCAATTACAGAACATTGCATTCCCAGGCATAAACCCAAAAAGGGAATTTGGCGATCGCGTGCGTATTTAATAGCGGCAATTTTGCCATCCACCCCCCGAACTCCAAAACCTCCTGGCACAACTATGCCATCGACACCCCCAAGATGAGTTTCGGCTGATTCATTTTCTAAATCTTCTGAGTTTATCCAACGCAGACGCAGTTTGCCATAAGTGGAGATTGCAGCATGGTTTAGTGCTTCCACTACAGATAGGTAGGCATCACTTAACTGCACATATTTCCCAACGATGGCAATTTCTAGCTCATGCTTGGGAGTATGTAACCTTTGTACCAAGGTTTGCCACTGCGTCAAATCTGGTTTGCGTTGCTCCATTTGCAGCAATTTCAAGACTTGTTCTGCCATTCCTTCCCGTTCCAGATTCAGGGGTACTTCATAGATACTTTTGGCATCTTGGGAAGTAATGACGCATTCTTCGGGGACATCGCAAAATCCCGATAATTTTTGCTTTAATCCCTTGGGTAAGGGGCGATCGCTCCGACAAACTAAAATATCTGGTTGAATACCAATGGATCTCAGTTCTTTAACTGAATGTTGTGTTGGCTTAGTTTTCATTTCACCCGCAGAAGCAATCCACGGTACCAACGTTACATGCATATACAGTACATGCTGCCGTCCTACTTCTTTACGGAACTGGCGAATCGCTTCCAAAAACGGCAGTGATTCTATATCTCCCACCGTACCGCCAATTTCTGTAATTACTACAGATGGATTTGTACTTTTAGCAACTCGCAGAATTCGCTCTTTTATTTCATTGGTAATATGAGGAATAACCTGTACAGTGCCGCCATTGTAGTCTCCGCGCCGCTCTTTATTGATGACTGCCTGGTAAATCGAGCCAGTAGTCACACAATTCAAGCGCGACATTGAGGTATCAGTGAAGCGTTCGTAATGCCCCAAGTCCAAATCTGTCTCTGCACCATCTTGGGTAACAAATACTTCACCATGCTGAAAGGGACTCATCGTGCCAGGATCGATATTAATATAAGGGTCGAGTTTGAGAATTGACACCGAATATTCGCGCGACTTGAGCAAACGTCCTAGACTTGCTGCTACAATGCCCTTACCAATACTGGAAACTACGCCTCCAGTTACGAAAATAAACTTAGTCATAGTAGTTTGAATTTCTCATAACTTCTAAAAATACATCCCGTCATTGTGCCACAGTTGTTGTGGTGTAATCTTCTGTGATTTTGTCGTGAAAAAACTTTTAGGATTAGTAATATTAAGCTGTATTTTTACATCCTCCATAGCATTGGCAGAGCCATCTCTTGTAGTCGTTTTTCCCGAAACAAACTACCAGACGAGTTCCGAAAAAATCTTTTTTTTGGGAACTGCACCACCAGATGGTCAGGTTTTGATCAATAGTAAGCCAATTACTCGCAGCAAAGCCGGTCATTTTTCCCCTAGTTTCCCCTTGCAGTTGGGGGAGAATCTTTTTACTGTGCGTCGCCAAAATCAAGAACTTAAGATTAAGGTGATTCGGCTGAACACTAACCCGGAACTACCACAGGGGGTAGCCTTTGCGAAAGATTCTTTGACTCCCGCAGTTGACATTGCCAGATTACCGGGAGAACCAATTTGTTTTAGCGCGATCGCACCCCCTAACGCCAATGTCTCTGTAACCCTGGCTAATCAAACTATTGCTCTTTCACCCCAACCTCAACAGGCACAACTACCAAGTAATTTGGCAGCTTTAACAGGGCAAAATCAGCCTCATGCCCAGTCTAGCGTAGGCGATTATCAAGGTTGTACCACAGTGGCAACAGCTGCCGATCTGGGAAAACCTCAATTTCAACTAACGCTGAATGGCAAAACCATCGCTCAAACAGGATCTGGTAAAATTCAAATCCTTTCAAGAGCAGAGTTGCCAATTTCTGAGGTTACAGTAGAGTCAGGCGTTGCTCGCACTGGCCCAAGCACCGATTATTCTCGACTCACACCACTGCCCAAAGGCACACGTGCCACAGTAACAGGTAGAGAAGGTGAATGGTTACGCCTAGACTATGGTGCTTGGATTAATAGTCAGGAAACCCGCATTCTTCCTAATGCAATTCCGCCACAGACAATAATTCGCAGTGTCGGATACCGTCAACTCCCTGGTGCCACAGAGATAGTTTTCCCCTTACAAGTTCCCGTACCTGTGAGCGTGCAACAAAGTGAGCAAGCGATCGCTCTCACTCTTTACAATACCACTGCCCAAACTGACATTATTCGTCTGGATGATGACCCCCTAATTTCTCGCCTAGATTGGCAACAGGAAGCTCCAGAACGAGTAAAATACACCTTTAACCTCAAAAAAGCTCAACAGTGGGGATATAAGCTGAGATATGACGGTACAACCCTGGTTTTGGCTTTGCGTCATCCGCCTAAAATCGGGAACACAAGACGCAAGCCTTTAGCTAATTTCAAGATTGTACTCGATCCAGGGCATGGCGGTAAAGAAACTGGTGCCAGTGGCCCAACTGGATATTTAGAAAAAGATGTGAATTTGGTTGTATCTAAGTTGCTGCGAGACGATTTGCTGAAGCGAGGAGCAACGGTTGTGATGACGCGAGAAGACGATCGCGAACTTTCCCTAGCAGAACGTCAGGCAATTATTAGTAAAGAAGAACCTGCGATCGCACTTTCCATACATCACAATTCTCTACCCGATAATGGCGATGCCGAAAAAACCAAAGGATTCGGCACTTTTTGGTATCAACCCCAAGCCCACAACTTGGCAATGTTTTTACAGAAATATGTAGTTAAAAAACTTGGTAGACCTTCATACGGTGTGTTTTGGGATAATCTGGCGCTCACACGCCCGACGGCTGCGCCATCGGTGTTACTGGAATTGGGCTTTATGAGTAATCCTGATGAATTTGAGCAAGTAGTGAACCCAGAAGAACAAAAGAAAATGGCTGATGCGATCGCTCAGGGGATTACTGAGTGGTTTAAGAGTGTTAAATAAATTTGCAGCTACAACTAGTATTGTATTGGTGGAGTGCGATCGCCTCCGGCGGGGCGTAGCCCATCGCTCTTTTTTAGTTCTGAAGTCACTTGCAAGATTTAATCAGTATTTGATGGCGATAGATTAAATTTGATACAACAAAATTACTTGTTGACACAATATGCCAGTTTTAGCATAATTGATATTACATGAGTGAACAACAAGAAAAACCCCTTAAATGGATTGCAAGCGCTCTTGATGATTTAAAGGAGTTTCCTGAAGATGTACAAGATGTAATGGGTTATGCTCTAGATTTGGCACAACATGGTGAAAAGCATCCTGATGCAAAACCTCTACATGGATTTTCAGGGGCTGGCGTTTTAGAAATTGTAGATAATTTTGATGGGGATACATACAGAGCAATTTACACTGTTAAATTTGCAGGAGTTGTTTACTTATTGCATTCATTTCAAAAGAAATCAAAACATGGTATTGCTACACCGCAACAAGACATAGATTTGGTTAAAAAAAGATTAAAAGACGCTCAGGAAGATTATTCAAGGGAAACAGCTAAAAAATGAGCAACGAAAATAATGTTTACGTTAGTAGCGGGAATGTGTTTGCTGATTTAGGATTACCCAATCCCGAAGAAAGACTAGTAAAAGCCGAACTTGTCCGTAAAATTAGTGAAATCATTGCTAGTCGAAAATTAACACAAGTGCAAGCTGGTGAAATTTTAGGAATTGATCAGCCGAAAGTTTCTTCATTAATTAGAGGAAGATTAAGTGGGTTTTCAACTGATAGATTAATTAGCTATCTGAATATTTTGGGTAATGATGTAGAAATTACAATTAAACCCAAACCTGAAGATCGCTCAATTGGACGTACAACCGTAGTCTGTTAATAAAAACTAAAGTAAGAAATTTTGTGCGGGAGTTTGTTACTTTCGGGTTTTTCAAAGAATTTTTCTTCTCTGCTGCTTTGAAGCGATCGCTGTTTTACAGAACCAAGCATTGCTCTCTAACCTTGCTGAAGCTGGAGCGCGATGTCTGACGACAAGGCTAGCGCCAACGCTATTTTTTAGCTAATTGTTGCTCAATGTTGCGAGTTTCCCCAATCATTGCCGAAAGCGAGATAGAGATTGTAGTGATTACTATGTATACATTTTATTTTTGAGGAAAGTGACGCTATGAAAATTAGTTATGACCAAGAAACTGACTCACTTTATATTCGCCTAGTCGATGGATATCATGAATAAGTATTCAGGCATATTTTCGGAATACAGCACTTCAGAGAAATCAGACTATGCTGTAATCTAACTGCTAAACGTAAATAATCTTTTTCAACTTCATCTAAAGTGTGTTGGTCAGTTAAATTGGAAATCTGTTTTTTTGTTTTATCAGCTAGTTCATAGTATTTTTTCTCCAAGTTTGTATATTTATCAGCTAGTTCATTTGCAACCGTCCTATGATGCTTGGCTGCTTGTCTATCACTTTCCCCAACAGCGTGAGTAGTAAAAGCACCAACAACAGCCCCAACAGCTAATCCAAGAGCGCCGAAAATAAAAGGAAGCATAAAAACTATGTAATCCTCTAAAATTTAATTCCTATTTTTCTGTGGGAAGATGAGGAAGTTGAGAACTAGAAAGCAATTTACTATCTGCTGATGTTAGTCCTAAAGATTGGGCAATAGCGACTGATTCGCGTAACCGTTGCATAGCCCCTTCTATTCCCGGTGCAATTGGACGATTTGTAATTTCTTGATTAATTGCTTCTGCTTCAGCTAAAAACTCTAGATTTTTCTGGTGTTCATAAATCAGTTCATTTTCAATTGCTTCTAATCTTTCTAATTCTTGTTGAGTTAAAGATTCATAATAGATTTTCACAGTTTTTTTATGGTCATCGAGGATTTTGAAAAACTCGTAAACCATACCCGCAGTTCCAACAACAGCTAAAACTGGTGCTGCTGCGGTTAAAGCGATCGCAATCGGTGGACAAGCTGCTGCTACTGTTGTGGTTACAAACGCTGTCACACCCCCAACTGTGCCGCCTTTTACCGTATCTTTCAATGTTTCTATAGCGGCTTCTTGTGCAGAAATTTCACCCCGAACTACGCGCAGGGCGTTGGCTAGTAACGAAAATGGTGCTGTTGTCGCTACACCAATTGCTGCTCCAAAGGGCGCGGCTTTAACACCTGCTTTGACTGCACCTGTTAGGTTGTCAAAATGCCATTTAGCATCTAGTCTTATTTGCTCCTGCGAAGTCATGGGTTTATCGCCACGAGCTAAATTATCTTTGGCGTTTTCCCACTCGATATTTTTGGGATCGTTTGAGCCGCCTTTGCTATGCGGTTTGATATGACTAGCGTGTTTATCTGATAGATATTTTTGGGTATTAGCATCAGTAGATTTGCCATCAATCCCTGCTCTTTGAGATGGAGGGATTTTATCTAACATTTCTTGGGCTTGCACTCTGGTTCTGATTGGATCACCAGGTCGAATCCCACCTTTATATAATCTACGGGCTGCACTTAAAGATAAATCCTCTAATTGGGCATGGTGAACGTTAATGTTGGCAGCTGCGTTAAAAGCGGAATTCTGCTCTTGTTCGTTAGACATGGATAAACAAATATATTGTGATGTATTACGTTTCTTTGTTTAATACCAAAGCATGGTATGAGCTTCTTTTCTTATGGTTCCCATTTGGGCATCAGATGCGATCGCCCAGGCAGGTTAAAAGCCGGAAGATGGAGCCATGCAGAAGATAGCAAAAACAGCCCTCAAGTTCTCGATTTCAGTGCTTCTACCATGCCAGAACAGCTTTGATTGCGAGTAAAAATATATGAAATCTTATATTTTGAAAGCGTATGTATTTTAAAATTGGCGGGATGGTGGGAGCGATCGCTATTTTATTAAGTAATGGTAGTGCCATTGCTGCCCCAACACTTTCAGCGATCGCCCAAGATGGACAAAGATATATCACTGTGGGGCATGATAAATTAGGCAACAGCATAGCTCTAGACACAGAAACCATTAAGGGCACGACATACAAGCTTTACGGAATGTACGGAGAAGGTATCTTTGAGACTACCTTCGATGCATCATGTACAGAATCGCGGCTTTTTCTGAATCACATTGCGATTTACGGTTCAGAGGGACAGCTACTTCAAGAGGATAAGGAGAAAGGAGAAATACCTTTTGTCGCAAATTCTTCACCAGGTAAAGGAATGAAAATTGTTTGTCAAAAGATTGGGGCCCGTGGTTGGTAGTTGTGAATGGGGAATCGGGAAGAAGCAAGGGAGAGGAGTTTTCCCCTCTGCCTCTTTTTAATGCCCAATTCCTAGTAGAAAATACTAAGGACAAAACAGCGTGTCACGCGTATCTCGTCCTGTGATTGGATTAGTCCCTTTGGCAAGTTTGCACAATTTTTTTTGCTCATCGGGACGCAACAGCGTATCGGTAAAATCTGCCCCATCAATGATTGCACTATCAAATCTGGCGTTAGCGGCAAACGCACCTTCTAAAAGTGCATTTGTTAAATTTGCTCTCACTAAACGAGCCGAGTCTAAAGTGGCATTTCTTAAATCAGAACCCTCCAAATTCGCAGATTCCAAATTTGCTGCAAAAAAACTGACACCGTTCAAATTAGCGTGGCTGAAGTTACTCTGGCGAAGATTAGCTTTGGTAAAGCTGGAATCTGTTAAATCACGTCCTGAGAAATCAGCCTCAACCAAAATTTCCTTATTATATTCGAGTGCCAAAGCTGTTGGAGCAAAACCGAGCGTTGCGGTGATGCCAACTATTCCCCACAGGAATAAGCTGAGTATATTTGCCCAAAAGTGATAGTTTGTTTTACACTTCAATCCGAATTGTCTTCGGGATGAATCGAGTGTAGAACCCTCCGTGCGTAAGCGTAGCCCGCCGCAGGCATCGCTTAACCTAGAATTCATAGAATTCATGATATTTTTAGTCAATGGCTAACTTTCCTCCATCTCATTATCCAGATATTGGTCATTTAGGAGAAGACCTAGCAGCCCAATGGTTGCAATCTACTGGTTGGATAATTCTCCATCGTCGCTTTTCTAGCCGTTGGGGAGAAATCGATATTATTGCCCAATATGATGCAATAATCAGGGAAGCAGAGGAGCGGGGGAAGAATTTCTCACGGGCTGAATGCCCCGCTACTGTTAACAGCACTCAGCACTCATTACTGGCATTTGTTGAAGTCAAAACCCGCAGTTCTGGGAGTTGGGATGCAGGGGGAAGAAGCGCTATCACCCCACAAAAGCAAGTAAAAATCTCGCAGACGGCTGGAATATTCTTAGCCCAGTACCCTGAGAAGGCAGATTATTATTGCCGATTTGATGTTGCTATTGTCTACTGTCAAAGGATATCAAAAAATCTGACTGGAGTTGCAGCAACTCAGGAAGCTCTAGCAACTTCATCAGCCGCCGGATACAAGTTTAAGCTGCAAGAATATATTCCCGCAGCTTTCGACTCTTTGATTGATAATGGTTAATTGGTAATGGATAAAATATCTTGATTACCAATGATTTTTTAGTGGCGTTACAACCAAATGTCATTACGCCAAAGTTTCAGGACAGTAGCCTAAGCCCCGGACAAACTGTTGTCGGAAAGCTTCGATTTCGTCTCTCTCTGGACTACCATGAGAAACGATCGCTACCTGATAGCGACGCATCACCTCTACAGGGCATTGTCCCGCTTCTAAACTCCAAAGTGCCATTTGCACCCTCATTGGTGGCTCGTAGCTAATTCCTAATTCATTTAGAAAAGCGCGAAAGTCGCCATCTTCTTGGGGCGAAACTTGACCTTTGAGTTTGATCCTAACCACCCAGCCATCAATTTGATGAATTACGGTGACGAACGAAACTGGTGTCTGGGGTCTAGCGTGCAGGTGTTGAACGACCCTCAGGGTTAGACTGGCATTCGCCAGATAATACAAGTATTCCATGTTTGTTGGTGCTTGGGATCAAAGCCAATCCTACATATCTATCTTCGTCAATCAGTGCCTGTTCCCGGTAGGGTAAAAGCCCCCGTTTTTAGATGGGGAGGTTTACCCAATTTTTATGTTAACTTTTCCGTGTTACTTAATAGTAACAATCTTATAGCCTGGCGACAAAATTGGGCAAAGATGCCTTAAAGTTCCAATATAAGAAAAAATTCAAACCTGCTTTTTTAAGAGAGTATAAATACTAAAATAAAGCAAAAACTAGTACAAGCCAATTTGAAAGATACCTCTAGCCCACAAAAAAAAGATTTTGAATTAGATTGCTCGGTAGCAGGCTATGACTACAAACTACCTCCAGAACTCATTGCCCAAAACCCAGCAGTTCCTAGAGATAGTTCCCGGTTACTGGTGGTTAATTCTCCCACTACAGGCACTGAAATAGAACCATCTCACCACATTTTCCATGATTTGCCTGCACTGCTTTGCTCTGGTGATTTGTTAGTTATGAACAATACAAGAGTTATTCCAGCGCGGCTTTATGGTCATAAATCTACTGGTGCGAAAATCCAGGTATTGCTGTTGGAAGAACGACAGTATAACTGTTGGTTAGCTTTAGTTAAGCCAGGAAAAAGCTTCAAACAGGGAACAAAGATTATTTTTGAAGCAAGGGGAGCAGGGATTAAGGGCGATGGGGATTTGGAAGATTCTTCCCTAGTCCCCAGTCCCCAGTCCCC
>NZ_NOLI01000185.1:0-12044 GCF_002245975.1 Nostoc sp. 'Peltigera membranacea cyanobiont' 213
ATGTAAAAACGTCCAAAATTCATTGTTCCATCAGCAGTAATTGCTAAAATCTAAAGCTAGGCCCGCTCTCTGCTTGCCAGTCCTACCTAATTTTATGATGATCTTGAACAAAGGCTAAATATCGATGATCGTCTGCCCTAATTGCAATCATCCCAACCCTGATGGCGCTGTCCAATGTGAAGCTTGTTATACACCGTTACCTGCGACTACTAACTGTCCCAGTTGTGGAGCAAATGTGCAGGCAGATGCTGCATTCTGCGGTCAGTGTGGCTATAACCTTCACTCCGCAGGAGTTCCACACGTTCATAGTCCGGTAGCTACAACAGTTACTCCCGATGTTCCTGTGGAAGTACCGCCATTAGTTCCACCCGATCCACTATTAGAACTTTTACAACCAGATGCTTTGGGAATCAGCGGTTCTACTAACTCTCATCCTCCCAGTTCATCTTTACCACCAACAGAGATGGCAGTTCCTCCAGTGGCTCCTGCACAGGGAGTTGTTGCAGAAAGTAGCCCCCCAGAACCAATGCCAACCGTTGAAGCTCTACCCGTGGTCTCTGGACAAAGTATTCCTACTCCACCACCGTTAGAACCACCGCCAGTCTCTGAAGCTGAAGTACCCCCGCCAGCAGCACCAGTACCAACTGCAACTGTAGCCAGAACGCAATTGCAGCAGGTTATGGCGCGGTTAATCCACGTTCAAACCGATCGCCTAATTGAATTGCCACAAAATCTCTCTGTGATTCATATCGGCAAGCCTAATGACCGGATTCCTCCAGATATAGACGTTTCAGGATTTCCCAATTCAGAAGTTGTCTCGCGGATTCATGCAGATATTCGCGTTGAGGGAGACGCTCACTATGTAGAAGATGTGGGAAGTTCTAATGGTACTTACATTAATAACTTGCCACTTTTACCGGGGAACCGTCATCGATTGCGACCGGGCGATCGCATCAGCTTAGGTAAAGGAGACTTGATGACATTCCTCTTTCAACTTGCTTAACTGATTCTCCATTAATTGTGACATCAGTCTAAGCATTTTCTACCCATCCTCCGGCATTGATTTTGCAGGAGAAACAAATGCACCGCATCAGACAAGCGACGGATAACTATGTTGTTCACTTTAGCTAGATAAGTGATATCAAATAACTCCCCTTAATGGGGAGTCAGTAGTTAACGATGGTTAGTCATTGGTCAATGCACACAGCTAGTTTGAGTTTTTTAAACAGCAGCCTGCAATCTTAGGCTGCTGTTTGAGAAATGAACAATGACTAGACAAACCGCTTTTTCCAAACCCTCTAAAACGGGATTCTCTAGTGCTGGCATTACTGCGACTGATGCGAATATAGAGACCTGCTGAGTATAGATCCCATTGCCTCTACAACATTTAACCACTTAATTCTGTTATAGATTGGAGAGAGGCACGCCGCTTCAAAAACTGACCAACAGACTGAGATGGTTGTTATGAAGAGCAAAAATCAAGCTATTTTCGCTTTAATTGTAAAAAACACTATTGTCTTTTTACCCTTACTGTTATCCGTTGGAATTGCCAGTGGACAATCTGCACCATCACCTTCCCCAGCACTAACTCCTACTCCAGTCTTATCAAATCAGGAACGGGAAGAATTAACGCGACTAAGAGCCGAAAAGCGAATTCAACAGCAAGTTCAATCTGATTTTAAGAACGCTTTTAGCCGTACAACTATCTTAATCGATATCTGGCTAGTTATATTAAGTCTATTTCCAGTCGCAATCATTGCTTTATTTTGGCTTCTACGACGCGTGGTAATCCGAGAAATTGTTGAGAGAGCAATGCAACAATTACAGGGAATGGAAAAACTACAAAATCAGCTAGCTACTGTTAAGCAAGAGTCTGAAAATATTATTCAAGAAGCTAGAAAAATAAATTATGAATTAGAACAGGAAACGGTTAGTTTACAACAAAAAATTAAAACAGAACAAGAAAACTTATCTACCCTGACATCGGAATTCAATTTAGCTAAAGCACAGGTATTAAGTAGATTAGAAACTCAACTCAAAAAATCTCAAGAAAATATAGAAATCTTAGAGTCAAAATTTGCTTCTGGGCTATCTAATTTAGAGTTAGAAGCTCAACAACAAAGAGAGATAGCACTGGAAAATCTAGGAAATTTAGCATCTGTTCTGACACAAGAGTTGTCTAAGTTAAAGTTAGGTGTACAACAGCAGCAAGAACTAGCCCTTGCTGATTTAGAAGTATCAAAGTCTGAGTTCATCTCTCAACTTTCTGGATGGCAGTCTGATGCTCAAAATGAAAAAGATATAGTTATTGAAAGTTTGACAAAATTGCAGTTAGAATTTGTCGATAAATTATCAAAATTACAAGTAAATTCTCAACAAAAAAAAGATATTGCTCTTGAGGATTTAGGAGAAATAAATAATCAATTTAAATCTCAACTATCGGAATTGCAGGCGGATGCTCGCGAACAGAAAAATAAAATATTTGAGATTTTTGCAACATTGCAGTCAGAGTTTGCCGAACAACTATCTGAATTACAAATAGATGCTCAAAAGCGGAAAGAGCTAATCATTGAAAACTTAGAAAAATCTGGTTCTGAGTTTAGTTTACAATTCTCTGAATTGCAATGGAATGCTCAACAACAAAAGATTCTCATTTTGGATAAGTTAGAAAGATTAGAAACTGAGTTTGTATCTCAACTCTCGGATTTACAATTGGATGCCCAAGAAAGAAAGGATCTTATCCTTCAAGAACTAACTGAAATTACACCTGAATCTATCCTAGAGGCGGTGGATTCGGAAGTTGAAGAAGAAATCCAGGAACAGCCACAACAACCAGAATTCACTGCTGATGAGTATGTACAACAGGGAGATGAGTTGTTTTCCCAAAAACGCTATGAAGATGCGATCGCAGCTTACAACCAAGCGGTTAAAATCCAACCTGATGAGCCTGTGGCTTGGTTAAAACGAGGTTTAACTCTCGGAAGGTTAAAACGCTACAAAGATGCGATCGCGTCTTATGACCAAGCGATTAAACTCCAACCAGAGTATCATCAAGCTTGGTGCGATCGCGGCGTTGCTTTTGGAAACTTACAACAGCATCAACAAGCCTTTGCTTCATTTGATAAAGCTACACAAATTAAGCCTGATGATGCTGTAGCTTGGTTGAATCGCGGTCTTTCTCTAGTGGCTTTGGAACAGTATGAAGAGGCAATGGCATCTTTTGATAAAGCGCTAGAATTCCAACCAAATTCTCCCAAAATTTGGGATAAACGCGGTTATACTTTGGTAAGATTGGGACGCGATGATGAAGCGATCGCTAGTTTTAACAAAGCCTTAGAAATTAAGCCCGATTATGCCAGTGCCTATTACAACAAAGCAGCCTGTTACGCACTGCAAAGACAAGTTGAACTATCTCTGGTAACTCTCAAACAAGCAATTGAACTTAATTCCAGGTATAAAGAAGACGCGGCAACTGACCTAGATTTTGATGATATTGCTGATGATGAGCGCTTTAGACAGTTGGTTGCAGAGTAAAAAGTTATTTGTCATTTGTCATTTGTTATTGATTCTTCTCCTTCACTGCCTCACCCCCCATATCTGGCGGATTCTGTTCGCCAGACATCGCCTTGAGTTTAGATGTAAAAGACTCAGAGCGATCGCTTTTTTCTGGAGTAAATTGCCCGATAGGGGCATGAATAGCAGCCGGTGGGAGCAGTTTGGGCTGTCGTTGATGATGGCTTGATGATGGAGAAGGCAATGGAATTTCTTGTGAAGTTTGCCTTTGGCTGACAGCAGGCGATCGCTGAAGGGTGGCCGAAGAGGTAAACTTCCCAGTTAGGGGGGACTTCAAGACGGTTTTATTGTCTCTATCTTCCTGCTTCTCGTGTTCTTCACTCAAAGATGTCTTTTGTTCAGAACTTTTCAGTTGTAGAGTTGCAGTATTGCTGTATTGATAGCCGTTACGAATCTTTGCAGGTGGTAATTGAGGACTCGTGACTTTCTCTACAATCGGGTTTTTTTTGGGTAGCGGGAGGGCTGGTGCAGCAAATGAGGTTAAGCTTTGAGGAAATTTGCTACAAATCATCCGTTCAAATTCCATGTTGAAATGATATGTAGCCTGATCCCGGCGCTGCCAAAATACTAAAATTTGCTGCACGGAAACCGCTTTATAACGACCTTGATATAGTGCCTCAATCACTGCCAGGTGTAGCCAATTCAGTGGGTATTGCGTTTGCCAACGCTCAACTAGCTCATTGGCACTATACCCACTGAGGTCAAAACTATAGTTAATTAATAAAGCGATCGCCAAGTTGGCAGAAGTATCTGGAAGTGTTGTTAACATGGGGATATTAGCTTTAGGCAATAGGTCTAAGATTTTTCACCCATCGCATATTAGCGTAGCGTGCTTTTAACTACATGGTTTTTTTTTCCAAGAGTACCAAGCCGATAAGCAGTGTTTCCTATTCTACTTGTCAAGTTCTGGAATGCAACCCTACATAGACTGATTTAATCGCAGATGTTCGTCCAATGGCAACTAATGCCTGATAAACCATTGCTGCAACTTCGGCACGTGTTGCCAAACGTGAAGGTGCAAGTAGTTTGGGATCTGGGTAATTGACGATGATTTTTTGTTGTGTAGCAGTGGCTACGGCTTTTCGGGCGTAGTCGGGAACAGTATGACGATCGCTATATACTTCTAAAACATCGCTATCAGCAGGTGGTAGTCCCAATCCGTTTACTAGGGAGACAATCACCTGTAGTCGCTGGACGTGTCGATTTGGGCGAAAAGTGCGATCGCTAAATCCGCCAACAAAGCCACCACTAGCCGCGATTTGGATAGCGCTATAAGCCCAAAAATCCTTTGGTACATCTGTAAAATCAGGTGCTGAGATTTTGGGAAATGGGTTAAAGGCGATCGCTACCAGAGATGCATACTGGGCGCGAGTCATGGGTTTATCTGGCTGGTAGCTACCATCAGCAAAACGATGAGTTAAATCCATGCTTACTAGTGCCTGGATAAATGGTTCTGCCCAATGTTCATCTAGTTGAACAGGTGCGGGGAGGTTTTGAGGTGGTGATTCAGTCGCAGCCTCAAATAAACTGGTGTTAACTGCTACTTCATTAACTGGGAGCAATTCAAATAAGCCCTTGATTAGAGTATGATTCAACTGATTACCTACGGAAATCAGCTTTTGTGTAGTAGCATTATATAAATCAAATTCACTATTATCATGAAAAATATTATTAGCAGGCTCTTGGGTATTACCTAAGTCAGGAATTGCATTGCCATTGACAAATAGACCACCTTGGGTATTGTGAGTAATAAGATTTTGACGCAGTACTGGTTGGGCGTTGCGAGAAAGTGCGATCGCGGTGCGATTTTCTGATAATTTGTTATTTGCGATCGTCGGGGTAGCAAAGTCACTAATTGCTATGCCTAAAGGGTTTCTTTGAAATACATTCCGCAATACTTCTCCCTGGCTATGACCTGCCATCACTAACCCGCTAGCAGTATTTTGCACAAATATATTATCTAAAATTGCAGGTTTGGCATTACCAGTGGTAAACACACCTTCCCGTCCACAGTCCCTCAAAGTATTGTTAGCTAAAGCAGGTGCAGCTGATTCAATCCAGATACCAGTACCTTTGGTTGAAGGATTGGTGACAGTTATACCTAAAAGACTGGAGTTATCTAGTAAGAGCAGCGTGATATTTTGTATGCCAAAGCTGGCACTTTTATACTCCCCACTCCCAGAAATGACAATCCCTGCACCTTTATTAGCTTCGTTACCAACCACCGTTGTCCCTCCAGGGATGACTAGTGGAAACACCTCACCACTAGCGGCGCTGTAAGTGCCCGACTCCAGATAAATTAGCGGGGGGATTTTGGTTACTTTTAAGGCACGGGTGAGGCTTTTAAACGGACTCAACCGCGAACCAGTGTTGGTATCATTCCCTGTCATAGGGTTGATATAAAGTGTGACGAGGAGGGTAGAGTTCACCATTGATAGTTGAGAGTCAATTGTTTTAATTATGACAATCCTAAATAACACTACTTGTAGCAAACTTTTTTAAAGTAGTATCCCTGTCTATAGAAAATGTATCCACCTTGCTTTTTATTGCAAGCGGATAATCTGTACGCACAAGTTATAGACTCTCGTCCAACATTCTGAGTTTTCATCTCAGCGTTCGGTTTTCCCAGTTTAAAGTTCCAATTTTTGAGGGTGATCGCCTATAGCGGTTTTCAACTGCATGAAATCCAGACCACTGTGGGATAGCAATGGCACTGCTTGCTGTGCCCCTCACAGGTATCCATACATAGTGACATACTGAGAACGCCAAAGGCGAACCCGCAGGATACGAGAACCGCTATGTTAATGAGATTCTTTCTAAAGAAGTTATATCTAAGACATACACTACTCTGTGTCTGTGTGTCTTCAGTTAAACACCCACCTAAGTCAAGTATACGAAGAGAATTGACTTTAGAGGAAGTTCTAAACGGAAAGCAGCTTTCCTTAATGGATAAAATCAGGCTGATAGATTGAGTCAGCAGCCTAGATAGAATACATTCCCATACTCCAGATGGGAATGAAATTAGAATTTAAATATTCTCATCTAGGATGGTTCCTTCTAAATTTGCTCCCTCTAAATTTGCTCCACTCAAATTTGTCTGGTGCAAATCTGCTTGGGTAAGATTTGCCTGGGATAAGTCTGCTACAGTTAAGTCTGCACCACTCAAATCGGCTCCATCTAGATTCGCCGCAATTAAATTTGCTTCCTGCAAATCTGCTTCAGTCAAATTAGTTTCGATCAACTTAGCAACTGTCAAATCAGCTTGACTCAAATTAGCTCCTTCCATTGCTGCTCCATCCAAGATAGCTCCATCCAGGATAGCTCCGCTTAAGTTGCTACCAATGAGGTTAGCATTGCTCAAATCTGCTCCATTTAAGTCAGCTTCAATCAAACTGGCGTGGGCTAAATTAGCGTGACTCAGATTAGCTCCATCTAAAATTGCTCTATCTAAAATTACGTCACTGAGATTAGCTTCCCTTAAGTTTACCTCGCTCAAATTGACACCAGTAAAGTCTCTAACACCTGCGGCATAGTTTTTCAGAAATTGATCTGCTTTCATAATCTGTCGCTCTGCTTGCTAAGGAACATTTAATTGAGGCTATCAAGATTATCCAGACAGGCAGTAAATCCCCAGCACGCGCCACGTGAGGATTGATATGGTGAATTAAATTAGAGTGAATACTAAATCACTCTTATCTACATTAGCCATCTTCGACTTCTAGCGCTACTACCTAGAGTTGTGAGTTACTTTCATCCTTGGGAGGGATGTTTAGGGATGGAAAAATTTAAGTATTAGTGCAAAATTAGTGCAAAGCGATCGCTATAACCAGATGCAGTTGGTAGCGATCCAGTTCTAAGTAGTCTCGAAAAATCAGATTTTGATGAACCTTGGCTATTTGGCTTGGAGGTGGATAACGGTTTAAGCAAAAAAGATATTGCCGGAGTTAATGCTTTTCTGTAACGTGGTGGCGGCATTTTGACAACACGCGATCGTCAGGATATGGGCTGTTCGATGTGTGGTTTAGTTGATATTGGCGATCGTCAAAAAAGAGCCACGTGCTTTATGAAGATATTAAAACCTACGCAAGTAACGTGGCTTTCTGGCTGGCAAATTTATTTCAATTAAGGCATTTTCTGGTGAGAATATTAGTCTATCAAACTAGCTTTGAGAGTTTGTAGTAAGCACTTTAGTCCATACTACGAACCTGCATCAATTTAAACTTGAGTTAACCCGGAGTAAAAGTTATGGTACGCGTAGTTCACATTTCTCCACCAACCACTACATCTTGAATTCGGAGACTAGGACCACCACAACCTACTGACAAACCATTTTGCCCTCCTTTACCACAACCCCCAGATTCATCCCAGTAAAAATCATCACCAATTGCTTCAATATCCGCTAAAGTTTGGAATACATTTCCTGAAAGCGTTACATCCCGCACAGGTTCAGCAATTTTGCCGTTCCTAATCATCCAGGCTTCCCCAGCACTAAAGGTAAACATTTCCCCATTCGTCATTCCACCTAACCAATTACGGGCATAAACTCCTTCTTTGATATCAGTGAATAAGTCTTTGACTGGCGTTTTACCCCGTTCAATCCAGGTATTTGTCATCCGTACAATAGGATTAAAGTGATAATTCAGACATCTAGCGTTACCAGTAGGCGCTTCCTCTAATTTGCCAGCAGTTTCACGAGAATGTAAACGTCCAACTAAAACTCCATCTTTAATTAATTGAGTAGTTGTAGCAGGCGTGCCTTCATCGTCGTAAAAATAGCTGCCGCGATGTCCCTCTGGGGCCGCACCATCAAAAATTTGGAGTTCTTCTGGGCCAAATTGCCGTCCAATGGTCATCACTTCTAGCAGATCGGGGTTTTCATAAGCCATATCAGCTTCAGAAAGATGTCCAAAAGCTTCGTGGACAAACAAACCCGTGAGAATTGGATCGATGACTACGGTATAAGTATTACCTTTGACCGATGGTAGGGATAAAGCTGCGATCGCTCTTTGAGCCGCACCTTTTACTTGTTCATCCAAATCAGTTAAATCTTCGTAAGCTTTGCGAGAGCCAGTAGTTTCCCGTCCAGTTTGTACAGTTTCGCCATTTCTGGCGGTGGCGGCAAAGCGCATTTCCATATCCACCCAAGATTGCTCAATCAAAGTACCTTCTGAGGTAGCGACGATCACTTTTTGGGCGCTGTCACCGTAACGCACCGAGGTCGTGGTAATGCGGTCATCAACGCTTTTGAGCAATTCAGTATAGCGATCGCATAATTGTTTTTTCTTTGAGAGTGCGATTTTTCTGGGGTCGCTGCCTTTTAGAGGTAGAACGCATATTGCTTGCACTGGGTCAATAGGTGCAAGTAAAGTTTCTTCATCACCAACCATCCGCGCCGCAGCGATCGCTTCTTCTATCCGATCTTGAATTGTTCCTAGTTGGTTAAAGCAGCTCAACCCCCATCCACCTTTATAACAAGCGCGAATATGACCACCAATGGAGATGCCTTCACTGAGGGTTTCTACCTTATCGCCACGCAACAAGATATCAGTCCCCTCTGCTTCTTCAAGGCGGATCATCAGATAATCTACACGCTCTGAATAGCGGGCGATCAGGTCAGAAAGTAAATTTTGTGCGTCAGCAAGTATAGTTGGCATTTTCAGGTAGTTACAGTGACGAACTGCATTTATTTTCCAATTATTTGGGCAATTTCTGCTACCCAATATCGGAGTTCACCCATAAATCTAAGACTTAGAGGATGTTTGAGAAGCCTAATAGCGATCGCTGACTCTTAGTACTTCCTTTTTTACAATGGGTAAGAACTGAATGATGTGCTAAGGTAGTTAGGTGAGAATAAAATTCGGTTACAGCGTTTGTTTTTAGTATTGACAGGCTTTTCCCTTTTGGTCTTAACAAGCTTGTCTCCGAAATCTAAATCTCTACACACCTATGATTTTGGAGATAACGCATGTCAATTTATGTAGGTAATCTATCCTACGAGGTTACACAAGAAGACCTCACCACAGTTTTTGCAGAACATGGTTCCGTAAAACGCGTTCAGTTGCCTACTGACCGTGAAACAGGTCGTCCACGCGGCTTTGCTTTCGTAGAGATGGGTACAGAAGCTGAAGAAACAGCTGCCATTGAAGCTCTTGATGGTGCTGAGTGGATGGGACGCGATCTCAAAGTGAACAAGGCCAAACCGAAGGAAGATAGAAGTGGTTCCTTTGGTGGTGGTGGTGGCGATCGTCGCGGTGGCGGCGGTGGTGGATACAACCGAGGACGCTACTAAGCTTAAGCTTTAAGATCAAAAATTAAGTTTTAACGTCTTAAGGGCAGAATCATTATCTGCCCTTTTTGCGCTCCGGTCTACTGGATAGCTTGAAATTGCCCAGTACCAATTAAGTAGGAGATGAAATGACCCAAGTATTTGTGGGCGAAAATGAAGGAATTGAGTCAGCCTTACGTCGATTTAAGAGGGAAGTTTCCAAAGCAGGTATTTTTCCAGACATGAGAAAGCATCGTCACTTTGAAACACCTTTGGAAAAACACAAGCGCAAAGAAGTTGCAAGGCACAAACAACGTAAGAGAAATTTCCGTCGCAATTAAGAACAAACATACCTACCCACGGTAAGCTACGCGAACACACTCTCTCATAATATTCTGGGCGATCGATTTCCTCTTAGATATTGAATCTAAAAGGTAGGTTTTGGCAAAGCCATCACTGATTGTGGGATAATAGATGCAAATAAACAAGTTAAGTAAGCATTTTTTTCTTCTCTCTGTATCGCGCCAGTTGCTTCTCCTGTTGGAGACGCTGCGCTAACAACGGGGAACGCGCTCAAGTACTAGACTTCTCTGCGCGTCTGCGGTAGCCTGCTGCAAGCCACTCCGCCATCTACGTTAACAAAATTAGACTTTGCACAAAGAGTTTTAAGCTTAACCCAAGCGTATTGGTCTATAGAGTAGTTCGTCAAACTAGAGGTGTTTGGGCAGGAATGCTATTCCCTGCCTTTAAACTCCGCTAGTTATTTTCCTTGAATACGCTGGCAATGAATGATAAAAACATAACGAATTTGCGGATTCGTATGTAGGCAAACTATCAGATCAAAACCATCCATGTTGGGTATGGCTAAATTAGCAGCATTACATTTAAATTGTGTTCATCTGCTACCAATAGTGCTGTTTTCAGGACAATAACTGTGAAACACTATATTTCACTTTCAAGAGATGTACTTATCATGGTTTTGTTCAGTACGATTTACTAAGTTTAAGAAACTTTTTCCTCTTGAGTAGAAAGAGAGCGAACTAACTCCCGAATTACATCGGTTGCTGGTCTCCCTGTCATTAAACAGTATTGTTCTAACTTCTGTGCTTCGCTTGATGTCAGATTGATTGTAAGTCTTTTAGCAGCCCATTTTTTATTCATGTAGTAGACAGATAAGCTATATTTTTAAACTACTTCTCTAATATCAATCTTTTAAGCTGCTACTACAATGGTATAAGTAACGACATCTAATTCAAGTAATCATGAAGCAGGATATGATATTTTTCTAAACAATAGTGAAGAGGTAGGCATCACTGTGCCAAAACGGGAAAATTGTATGCTAAGACTGAAAGCCCTGCCAAGGAAGCATCTTAACCACTTGTTTTTCTAAAGTACCCAAGAGTTGCTGATTATCCTTAGTTTGTTGGTGCAGAGTAGTATGTATTCCCTGCACCTTGATAATATTTTGGAAAAAAGTATTCGTATTTTCTATTGCTACATAATCAAGCTATATACCGAAATTACTTAGAAAAGTTTAGTAACTTTTTTAACGCCAATTGTGCTACTTCTTCGGCACATTGAGACGTTACTTTCTGATACCGTAATGTGGTTTGAATCTTTTCATGTCCCATCAGCGCCCTGAGTTCTTCAATTTCCATTAGCCCCACTCACTCTGTAACAAAAGTATGCCATAGGTTATCATTACTTATGAAAAATAAGTTGCTTCCCTTGATGGATAAAATTTTACTCCGCAAGCGGGCTGTAATTAGAGTCTGTCAATGACCAAGTTAAGAAAATTTGCCAAGTTGAAAGACATCGGAGTGTACTTAACTTTATGGTTAACCTTTTAGCTCGGCGTTTATACTTACCACGAGAATAAACCTTCTGAGATAATTATCCAAAAAAAAGCCGCAAGCATTGATGTGAGCTTGCGGCTTTTAGTAAGTATAAATATCCCTGGCACCGAGCTATTTTTGCGTAGGGCTACCCCTAAACTATCGTTGCCGCAACAGCGTTTCACCTCTGAGTTCGGGAAGGGTTCAGTGTGGTTCCACCGCGCAATAGACACCAGGAAAACTTTTAATTGCTAATTCGTAATTCGTAATTCGTAATTAAAGAATTAGAAATCAGAATTACACAGCAACCCTGAAGACTGCACAGTAACGCTAAACCAAATGTTTTCATAACAAGTAATTTCGAATTCCGA
>NZ_NOLI01000186.1:0-11913 GCF_002245975.1 Nostoc sp. 'Peltigera membranacea cyanobiont' 213
TGTGTGTACACCGTAGCTCCTTGAGAGAGGGCTATGATGTAACTCATTTGATTAAGGAAAGCTATAAGCGAGTTAAAAACGAAATGTCCTCAAGATGTTTTTCGGCACAGCCGAAACAATCTTGAGAACAATTAAGTTCTTGACAATATATTATAAGGATATGCTGAGTGTAGCGATATTTGTTAAGTCTGGGGAGTGTCAAAGCTCTACATCGCTAGAAAACCTATACAGCAGTTTGCTTTTTAAGTGAGGTACAAAATACAGGACTCACGCATATATAAAGAGTTTCTACCTTCTACCTCCAGCAATAACTGCCTCCTGCCTCAAAACCCATAGCTTTTACTTCAGGCAAAGGAAAACTGCTGTATCTTTAATTTTCACCGATTAAAATCTAAAGACAGTACGAACCCAAGCAAATAAACTATCAGGATTACTGGAATCAGAGTTCGGTGCAGTAATCCAGATCAAACCCGGCGTAACCTCAATATGATCTCCAATTTTATATTGGTAGAATGCCTCAATGTGTAGGGAAGTATCTTTATCGGCTTGTCCCGCACCTGCCCCCAAATCTACACCCTTACTGAGAGCGATCATTTTCGGTTCCATACCAACTAAAACCCCACCTAAAGCACCTTCACTAAAAAGATCCGGGAATGCCAGTCCTACTGCCCAATCCATAGCTTCGCCATCTCCGCGCCCCAAATAGCGATGTGCTGCATAACTTACCCACGCATTAATTGCCAACTTAGGATTCACTTGATAGAACGCCTGTAAACCATAAAGGTTGCCCACAGTTCCCGCTCCCGCCACAGTGCTGTTTACCAAGTTACTGCCGACAGCTGGGCCGAAATTTGTTCCACTAAAACCTATGGTATTTGCTGGGCTATAGGTATTAACGTAAGTTGCCGCCACCCGAAAATTCCGATTAGAAGAGTAGTATATTAACTGTGCTAAAGCTAAATACCTGCCTGAAAATAAGCCATTATTAACTGCGGGATTGTTACCATTTGGTGCGCTGTAAGCTATCCCGAATTGAACTTGTTTGCCTAATTGTTGGAGTATAGCAATTCCGGGGCCGCTATCTCCATAGTTATAGACCAAAGACCGCCGTGAAAATCGTGAAATCCCATTAGCACCAGTCGCAGAAGACGATTCAAAATATGGGTTAATCGGACCAGAAAGACCTATCTCACTAGCTCCATCAGACAAGGGATAAATGTTGACTTGGGTATTTGGAAAAGGTAGAAACCGATAGCGAACACCACTAAGAATAAGAGTATTGCGTGCAAAAGTAATACTGGAGTTATCAGCAGTTCTTCCCTCATAAGTTCCCAATAATCCAGCTCTTGTTTGTCCCAATGATTCAATATTTCCACCTCCTATTGTTATACCTAGTGAATCTTTACCGTTAAAACTGGTATTTAACCGTAAAGAGGTTGAGCCTTGAAGTGTGGCATTGCGAGGTGCTGGTGTTTTGGTGACAACATTATTACCAGCCAGAAGTTCGCTAAAAACAATCTGCGCTCGACCTACAAGTTGAGTTGTAGTTGTAAACTGAGTTGCTTCTAATTTCGCAGTCCGCGTTTCCAAGCTATCTAAGCGTCCCCGCAATTGAGCAAGTTCTGGAGAAAATTGTTCTTGTAGTTTTTTGATAATACCCAAGTCTTCTCGTTTGACTAAATCTGTCGTTGAAGTCGCTATTAATTCATTGAGGCGATCTAAAGCTGCATTCAACCCAGCTGCAAATTCATACCGTGTTAGCGCACGATTCCCTTTAAATGTGCTATCTGTATATCCCGCAATTACACCGTAGCGCTCCACCAAAGACTGTAATGCTTGAAATGCCCAATCTGTAGGCAAAACATCTGACAGTTGCGAGACGGATGTCACTTGTCCCGCAGAATTATTTGTAGCTTTTTTACTAGTCGGCGGCGCAACTTCCAACAATTGCGAGACAGGTGTTACCCGTTCTGGGTTTGTAGCCTTTTTACTCGTTAGCGGTGGCATTGAAGTGTCTACTGTTTGATTGACAACTACTTCTGGAGCTTTGTTAACTTCTACTCCAGCAGTAGATACATCAGATTTAGGCAGTTCAGCGTGACTTTTGGCTGGATAAAAAAGCAGGATACCTAAAATATCTAGCAACAAAAGCAGGAACATTGTCCATCTATAATTTGAGCGAAAATTCGACATTACTCTTTAACTCCTCAACCTGAAAGATGAATAAACGAACTCTAAATTGGACAGACGAACAGCATAAATTCTTGATGCAATATTTCTGCTAAATCATTAGAGAATAGACTTAGCAAATGTTCCACCAGTGAGAAAAATCCAATTTTCCGACAAATATCGCAACCAGTACTAAGTGGTTGAATTAAGACTATAAAAGTCGCTGAAACTTATGGAATCTGGCACTTGAAAGGATACTAAAAACGTCTTGAATAAGACAATCACTGCCTTTTTCAGACTTGGCTACCTTTAAGGCAAACTAAAGCAAATACTATGTGGACTGACACTTCTAAGACATTAGAATTCCATCTTTGTTGATTATGTTGTACAAAGCTCATCACTGGCCGCTGGCATTAACTAAAACTTGAATTGAAATCAAGTTATTTTCTGACAATTCAAATTCGCTGAATATACTAATTTTTAATCAGCTATATTTGACAGCATCAATTGTTAAGAAAAGCTCATAGTTCGATAAACCGATATAGTTACCGGATTTTACGTAGAATTATCTTTGCATAGAGCTTGGTACAATGCAAGACCCAGTATTTATCCATGAAGAGAAAATATGTCAAAATTATTGGCTAGGTCAAGTCAACCCAAGCAACTGCGTTCTCATAACCAAATTGCGTGAAGAAAAGTAAAGAAGGCTCAAACCCTTTTTCCCCCAGCTAATAACCCCCTACCTTGTCCCAACGATAATTATTTACGCCCACGTACTTAGTGTGGCGTAGGCGATCGCCTGTAAGAGTAACTAGCAACTTGGGTTATTACAGATAATATTTCATAACCTCTGGTATCATCTGAGTTAATTACGTAATTACCGATCGAATTGGAAATGTAGCTTACTCAGTTAAAAGTTGTATTTTCCAACACAGCAATTCTAACCACGAAAGTGTCATAATCGTCGGCTAAGAAGTTCGTTATTCAGTCAGCTATTTTTTACTGATAGTTAAATTAGGCTTGATTTTTAGATAATATCGGGTAAAATTTTGACTATAAAATACGGTAATTCGGTCGGATAATCGTAAATTAAACTCCCATACCCTGACAAACATGCAAATTCTCTGGTTTATTCCTACTGGATCTCATGATGGACGCTATTTAGGCACAGATATTGGTTCTCGTGTTGTCACACCTGATTATTTGCAGCAAATTGCCCAAGCTGTGGATAGTTTAGGCTACACGGGTGCATTGTTACCCACGGGGAGTTCTTGTGAAGATGCTTGGATAACTGCTGCGGCTCTCATATCTGTCACCAAGCGGATGAAATTTCTTGTGGCAATTCGCCCAGGAATTACTTCTCCGGGTGCTGCTGCAAGAATGGCAGCAACATTTGACCGGATTTCTAAAGGAAGATTGTTGATTAATGTGGTGACAGGTGGAGATCCGGTGCAACTCGCTGGGGATGGCTTACATCTTAGTCATGACGATCGCTATGATTTAACCGATGAATTTCTTACCGTTTGGCGGGGTATTGTCAGTGGGGAAACAGTGGATTTTAAGGGAAACTACCTGGATATCAAAGGTGGTAAACTCTTATTCCCACCAGTTCAAAAACCCTATCCACCCTTGTGGTTTGGTGGTTCATCTGCTGCTGCGAAGCGGGTTGCTGCTAAACATATAGATGTTTACCTGACTTGGGGTGAACCTCCAGAACAAGTTGCTCAAAAGATTGCTGAAGTTAGGCGATTGGCGGCGGAACTTGGTAGAACAGTCAGCTTTGGGATTCGCTTGCATGTAATTGTGCGAGAAACCGAGTCTGCGGCTTGGGATGCAGCCAATGAGCTAATTAAGTATGTGGATGACGATGCGATCGCAAAAGCTCAGGAGAACTTGGCTAGTTCTGATTCTGAAGGACAGCGACGAATGAGTAAACTACATAGTGGTAGTCGAGAAACCCTAGAGATTAGTCCCAACCTGTGGACAGGAATTGGATTGGTGCGGGGAGGTGCTGGTACAGCCTTAGTTGGAGATCCCGATACCGTTGCCGCTAGGATGCTGGAATATCGTAATTTGGGTATAGAAACCTTTGTGTTCTCTGGATATCCCCATTTAGAAGAAGCGTATCGCACCGCCGAATTATTATTTCCACACCTACCTTTGCAAAGCGAACCTGCACTTTTAACGCCACCAGTCTTGAGTACTGTTAGCGAAATTGTCACCAATGAAAAGTTTTCTAAACAACTAACGAGTGCTTCATGAATAATTCCTAATTAAAGAGCAAATTACGAATTATGTTGATGATGCTTCTAGATTCATCCTTCGGAACAATTGAAAATCCAAAATCCCATGACTATTAGCCTTAAACACACCAAAAGAAACAATAATATATCCCTGAGCGAGGTTTTAGAAAACCCGCAAATCGATAGAATAGTTCCCTGGATTGTGCCCGTTCTAGTGCTAATACTTTGGGAACTTGCTTCCAGAAATGGTTTACTCTCAACCAGAATTTTACCAGCCCCTAGTGGCGTAATTGCTACAGCCATTAGACTAGCCTCCACCGGAGAACTTTTTCAACATATAGGAATTAGTGCTGGGCGGGCGATATCTGGTTTTATAGTTGGTGGCAGTATTGGATTCGGTTTGGGATTGCTCAATGGCTTTTCCCGGATAGCAGAAAAGTTATTAGATAGTTCCTTGCAAATGCTCCGTACTATCCCTAATTTGGCATTAATTCCCTTAGTAATTCTCTGGTTTGGTATTGGCGATCAAGCTAGATTATTTCTAGTTTCTATGGGGGTATTTTTCCCCTTATATCTCAATACATTTCATGGCATCCGTAGTGTCGATCCTGGACTGATTGAGATGGGAAAAGTCTATGGATTGAAAACACCACAATTATTATGGCAAATTATTTTTCCAGGAGCCTTATCTTCGATTCTCGTCGGTGTACGTTTTTCTTTGGGGATTATGTGGTTGACACTAATTGTAGCAGAAACGATCGCAGCAGATTCTGGACTTGGTTATATGGCAATGAATGCCCGTGAGTTTATGCAAACTGATGTTGTGGTTTTAAGTATTGCGATCTATGCACTGCTTGGTAAATTAGCAGATGCTGTTGCCAAAGGATTAGAAACAAAATTCTTGGCTTGGAACCCAAACTATCAAAAGTCATAAATCCTAAAGTCACCAGATTCAAAGGTTGAAAACTCCTGATTTTAACTTTTGATTTATATTCATTTTGAGTGTAATTTCCAAATTCAATGTCTCATCAAAGAAATAAATCCTGATTGTTCTGAAAAAAAATGAGGTTTTGCAAGTGAGTTCTAATGTACAGGGTACACAACTAAGTATTTTGGATTTGACGAAATCTTTCGGCAAGAAAACTGTTTTAAACTCACTAAATTTAGAAGTTGAAGCAGGTGAATTTGTCGCTATTGTTGGACGAAGTGGTTGTGGTAAGAGTACCTTATTGCGTCTGGTTTCAGGATTAGATAAAACAACTTCAGGCGGAATACTACTGGATGGAGAACCACTGCGTAGACTTAGCGGTTCTGTAAGAGTGATGTTTCAAGATCCCCGTTTGTTACCGTGGAAGCGCGTTATCCAAAACGTAGGGTTAGGCTTACAAGGCGATTGGCGTGAAAAAGCTTTGTGGGCACTCAATAAAGTCGGACTTAAAGATCGGGCTGATGAGTGGCCGTATGTTTTATCTGGTGGACAACGGCAACGAGTATCATTGGCAAGGGCCTTAGTCAGTCAGCCCCGTTTGTTGTTGTTAGATGAACCTTTGGGAGCATTAGATGCTCTAACTCGCTTAGAAATGCAGCAATTAATTGAAAATTTATGGCAAGAGCGAAAATTTACTGCGTTTTTGGTTACTCATGATGTGGAAGAGGCTGTCGCGTTAGCAGACCGAGTGATAGTGATTGATGAAGGACAGATTTCTCTCGATTTACCTGTGAGACTTTCACGCCCGCGAGATAGAAGTAGCGAAGTGTTTATAAATATCAGAGAAGCAGTTCTCCAGCGAGTAATGACCAATGAAAGTACTCAATCAAATAACCAATTATTGCAGTTGAGTAGTTGAGATTTAGTATTCATTAGTTGATTAATATAACGCTTGGGGTAGCTGCTGTAAAATACGCTACTTCGAGACTTAAGATTATTAATATATAGGAATCCAGTTTGATTTCTGAAAAGATACGTAGGTTCTGTTAGGGACAGCGTAACGCACTAGTACCGCAAGGCGGAATTCGGAATTCGGAATTCGGAATTCGGAATTCAGATTGCGTAAGGGTTCTAGACATTTCCAATGGTTGGTTTATTTCCGCCGTGTTGTACTAGTGATTGTGGATTAGTTTTCCTAATACCCAGTCCCTTTGAAAATTTAAAATTAAATGGAAGAGTAGCAAATGGTGAAACTAATTTTACCCGATCATCTCATTGCTGATATTGAGCCACACCTACCATCTGATATAGATGTTGTGGAGGTGGATAGTGAAGGTAATCTCGATGGTGATGCCAGTGATGCAGAAGTTTATGTCAACGGATTTTACCTGAAAAATTCTACTCTTGACAAAGTGCTAACAGCTGCACCCAGGCTGCGTTGGCAACAGTCGCCTAGTGCTGGTGTGAATCACATCCTCACACCAACTTTTTTGGAAAAGGACATTATCCTCACCAATGGCGCAGGGGTTCATGCGATTCCAATTTCGGAATTTGTACTGGCATTCATGCTGTATCACGCCAAGAATCTGCGGAAATTGCAAACTTTGCAAGATGAGCATACTTGGGTAAGAGGAGTGTTTCTCGAAGAGTTGGCAGACGCTACTTTATTAATTCTCGGCACTGGGAATATAGGTCAAGCGATCGCATCTCGCGCTAAAGCATTTGGTGTTAAAGTTTGGGGTAGTCGCCGCCATCCCAAACCCCTACCGAATTTTGACAAGATTGTTGGTGCTGATGAGTGGCGATCGCTCCTCCCAGCCGCAGACTATGTAGTAATTGCTACACCACTAACTCCAGAAACTAAAGGCTTGATCGATGAAGCTGCATTGCGCTCCATGCGTCAGTCAGCTTACTTAATTAATATCGCTCGTGGTGCGATCGTGGATGAAGCTGCATTACTCACTGCACTAAGTGAGGGATGGATTGCGGGTGCTGGATTAGATACAGTAGCTACAGAACCTCTGCCACCGGAAAGTCCTTTGTGGTCGCTACCAAACGCTTTTATCACACCCCATTGTTCAGCCCTTTCACCACGGCTGAGAGAGCGCATAGCACAACTGTTTATCGACAATCTTATCCGCTACCAAACTGGTCAGCCCTTACGAAATGTCGTAGACAAGAAAGCAGGATACTAAACAATTTTAAATTCTGACTCATGTCAGTCGGCTTGTTCGCTCTTAGCCTTACCGTTTTTTTAGACAATTGAACGTCTCCGTAGCATCAACAGCATTACCATGCCACTTCCTGCCATTGTTAGTGCCCCAAAAGTTGTAGACGCGGTTTCTCACCCTCATCCTCCACTCGCCAATCACTTGGCTTTCAACACCGACTTACCTAATGACTGGCAAATAACATCATTTTGTGGTGTATGGATACGACTACATAAAACGTCTCGGTAGTGTCGCTCTAAAGGATTCCTTTTTAACATACCAGGATTACCTGTCAGTTCTAACGCAATCTCTACAGCCCGAATTGAGTTAGTTGTGGTCAGGTATTTAACAGCTTGTGCCTGTAATCCTACGTTAGACTCATACTCGCCCTTATCAATATCTTGAGCCAAGCTATAAATCAATCTCTTGTTAGCAAATAGCAGTGATTCTATCTCACCCACGGCAGTTTGGAAGCGTGGTAGAGTTGCCAGTGGCTCTTTGAGATTAGAAGGCGATCGCTCCCAAAGATATTTCACCAGCCAGTCTCGCGCACTAGTAGCAACACCGAGATATAAGGCACTTACTGTCAAACTGCCCCAAGTAGAAATCAGGGGATCGAAGGATGGTGCAGCAGATATGGGACTGATATTCAGGGCATACTCTGAGGGGATTAATACATTCTCTAAAATCAGATCGTGGCTACCTGTAGCTCTCATGCCCAAGTGATCCCAGGTTTCGACAATTCGCAAACCGGGCAGATCGCGCGGAACTAGAAAACTACCAACTTGTGGTTCGTCCTCAGCTGTCCGCGCCCAAACAATAAAGTAACTGAGGATGGGACTACCTGTGGTGTATTGCTTGTGGCCTGTTAAACGCCAACCCTCTGTTGTGCCTTCGGCAATTGTGGCAGGTAATCCGCCTCTAGCTGGTGTTCCTAACTCTGGTTCGACACGAGCCGCATTCAGCAGGGCAATGCCTTCAATGGATTCACGACACAACCGCTTATATACTTCTGGATTCCAGCGACGGCTACGGGCTGCATTGGCATGTTGGAGATAATGCATCGTCAGTACTAGCGCGGTTGATGCATCGCCACGCGCTATCCCTTCAATCACTCGGCAGATAGTTAGCAACCCTAAACCCTGACCACCTAATTCACGGGGAATGGTGAGGCTGAGTAATCCTGCTTCATGCAAAGCTGTAAAATTCTCAAAAGGAAAAGAACCATCTTTATCGTGTGCCCCTGCACGGGTAGCAAAGTCCTTGCCCAGAGCCTCAACCCGGTCGAAAATATTAGGGAGAGTTTCTAAGCTTGTGGTTACAAAGGTGTCTGGTACTGCTTGCTCCAACTTTGACATAAAGTAGCCTAAATCTTGCTTTCTTTTCTTCTTCAGTTTATGACCTCGAACTCAGGTCTTTTGGCGATCGCTAGCAATACTACTTAAAGCCGCTCGGAATTTAGGAATTAGTAAGTTATGCAAGTATGACACAAATAGCTTTCGCAGAGCAAGCCAGCTAGAAGATTTAGCGATCGGGCAACTCGCGGCGCTTATTCCAAAAGCTCACCATATCTTATGCGAACCGCCTGGTTTAGATAGTTGAGTAGAAAATGTATCTTTGATTACAAAATTTTAGAGATCGCTCTTTTGAAAAAAAACTTTGCGATTTACTGAATGTAGTGTTTATATTTTTCTATGGATAGTAGCCTCAAGGGTACTATTACCGCCAAAAGTGCCTTGATACTGCTTTTCTGTATTTGAATGAGTTAGATCGCTGACAAAGCTAGAACACAAATACTGGCAATAAGTGTATTTTTCTCTTCTGCTGCGATCGCCTTCTTAATCATCTCAACCAGCCAGAGAAACTGATCGCATCCGCTAACTACCGCAATGATCCCATTCCTATTTAGATGTAAAAGTTCAAATCAGGGTCAAGTCAATGCTTGACATTCTTCAATAGTACATTTAACCTATTAGTTAATTAACCACTCGGTTAAATAAAAATGTCTACCGATCAACTGAGCGTCACTTTTGCCGCCCTTGCCGATCCCACTCGCCGTGCAATTCTGGCTCACCTCACCAAGGGTGAGGCATCGGTGACTGAGTTAGCCAAGCCTTTTGAGATGAGCCTTCCTGCAATCTCCAAGCACCTAAAAGTTCTGGAGCGTGCTGGACTTATCGTGCGGGGTCGTGAGGCTCAATGGCGACCCTGCCAGATCAAAGCACAGCCGCTCAAAGATGCAGTGGATTGGATCGAGCAATATCGCCAATTCTGGGAACAGAGACTCGATCGGCTAGATGATTATCTGCACGAATTACAAACTCAGGAGAAGGAAAATGAGTAGCAAAAATGATTCCACTGATGCTCAATCCCAACGCGAAATCGTTATCACCCGAGTCTTTAACGCGCCGCGAGAACTTGTCTTTCAGGCGTGGACTGATGCGAAACACGTGGCGCAATGGTGGGGGCCGAAAGGCTTCACGACCCAGGTGACTGAACTGGATTTGCGTCCGGGCGGTAAATGGCGCTATGTCATGATTGGCCCAGATGGAACGGAGTACCCAGTTAAAGGTGTCTTCCGCGAAATCGTACCCCTTGAACGGATTGTTACCAGTGATGAATTTGATGAAGGTTTTGAAAAGGTCATGGACGCTGACTTGCCAAGGGGAATAGTTGTGACGGCAGTGTTCGAAGATTTGGGGGGCAATACCAAACTCACACTCAGAATTATGCATGAGTCTGCCGAGGAACGCCGAAAACATGAAGAGATGGGGGTCATTGCAGGGTGGAACTCCACTTTTGACTGCCTTGACGAATTTTTGACGAAAGCTTGAGTCTTTCATAACACGGTTTTATGTATGGACATAGGTTTGCTGACCTAGATGCCCACATTTGGGAAATTATCTATATGGAGCCGAGTCCAATCAACCAAAGTTGAAAATGCTCCCGACGTAATGCGTTTACAAACAAGCCGTAGTCGATTAATTTAAGTATCGAATCGACTGCGTAATTCTGACTGCTTCTTGGGGAGTAACGTTACTACAATTAGACAATTCTGGTACTATTCCCGTACCAACAAATCTGTAAAAAAGACCATTTTCTGAACCCAACCACTGCGACAGCAATGTTGGTTGTTTAGCATTACCGTATACTCCTTGCTCCAAAACGCTTCTTCCAAATATCGGAGAATTTATCGGGTAACTGCGCGATCCAGAAGGCAAGTCGCCAATACCACCAGATACTGACTCAATCGCAAAGCATTTATCTGCACTTAAATTTTTGTAAACAACTAAGTAACCCAAGCTGTCAACATTTTCGCGCCCAGCCGAGACTAATACTTTGTCAGCACGAAAATCTGCGGGTATATAACTTGGTAATGCTACTTTTAACCCTAGCGATCGCAAAACTTTTAATTGAGTCGGTGTTAATTTTGTTACAGAATTGCTTTGTGAAAGTTTGGGTTGAGCAATTACCGCAGCCGTAGAAGCGATAATACAGGCGACAACGCAAGAGAAAGCAAGCTTAATTGAGTATTTGGATAATTTAATCATCACTAATTATACATAGTAGCAGACAGAGAGAGAGTCCACTAGTGGTACTAGCTCCAAAGCAAAGCGAAGGATTTTGGATATCCTTCGCTATATATGGCAACTATTTTAAACAAAGTTCTGTTAAATCACCCAACTCAAACTTTTGCTTAGGTAGATTTCTTTGCACTTTGAAGTTTTTGGTTCTGACGTTTGTATAGAAATAACCCACCTATAGCTAAGATACCGAAAGTAACACTAGGTTCAGGCACGCTTTGAACACGAAATGTATGGTTGTCACTTTCAAAGCCGCCACCTTCTGTCTGAGAAATTACAATTTTATTAAAGGTATCATTCGTACCTTCTGAGAAAAACTCAAAGAAGCCATTTTTTTGACCACCATGTTGGGAAGCTCCAACAGTAGCTATTGAATTCAAGATATCATACGTTAACTCTTTGATTAAAGTGGTTCCGTTGAAGAATTTCAACGTGTTGCCTCCGCTCAGAGCGCCTGCATCAAAACCAAAGTAACTAAAAGTATTATTCTGTTGAGCTTCAATGATGGTATCACTATCAGAGAAAACGGCTAAATAATCAGTTTGATTTACTTGTGCGTTAGCGCCAGAAGGTGCCCAAACATCAGAGTAAATACCAGTTTGACCAGAATAAGCTGTTGTAGAATAGCTACCTTTAGAAAAAGAATATTTCACGAGGTCATTGCCTGGTACTTTCCCATCATTAAAATCAAAGGTTGTATAACCCACATTCCGCACCCTAACTGTCACAAGTTCATTAGTACTTAACTAATTGTCGGCGAATAGTATTTATGAACTATA
>NZ_NOLI01000187.1:0-11770 GCF_002245975.1 Nostoc sp. 'Peltigera membranacea cyanobiont' 213
GCTTCTCCTTCCCCCTCCTCACAATGATTATCATTCTTGTATTTGGTGATTTTATTGCTTGGAAGTCCCTAACTTGCCGAGTGAACTAACTATCTCTGCTAAAGGAGGGCTTCCCGCTAGTCTTGATGATTTATCTAGCACTACACTGGGGTGGACAGACTCATCGGTACCCATCTCTTCTCAACAATTACCCCAATCTACTCAAACTGATAATACGGAAAATATAGTGGTAGCCCAAGGGTGGCGCAATAACGGGGATGGGACTGTTAACTTTGTGATTACCCCAGATCCAAGTAACGATATGGGTGCGTACAGTTCGCCATTGAAATCTTCTTGCATCAAGAGAGTACCAGATGTAGGGGGTTAAATATTGAGTTTACATTTACTAGCGTATTTAACGGCAAGTCATTTTTCCTTGGCAGAACTTGAGTCAGGTGGCCTTCATCAAAAAAATCCGCCAACCATACAACAAACACCCCTGTCACCCACTCCTTTACCTCCAGCACCGCCACCATTAACGCTTCCAGCATCCTCTACTCCTTTGATTCCTCAAAGAACCCTTAAACCAAACAATTTCGTTAAAATCAAAGTTCAGGGTTTTCGATTTCAAGGAAATACAGTCTTTAATAATCAGGAGTTAGAGAAAGTATTATCAGAATTCATGAGTCAGGAAATCACTTTTACTGATTTATCAAAAATTAGTGATAAGGTTACTGATTATTATGTAGAGCAAGGGTATATCAACTCTGGTGCATACATTGGTGTTGCCCAAAATCAATCTCTCAAGGTTGACAATGCTATAGTTACTGTCTCAATTGTTGAGGGACGAATAGAAAAAATCAATATTGTCGGCGGCAACAGACTACACAACTATATCCGCGCACGTATTCCACAACCGATTCTCAACAGTAAACGCTTATTGCCAGCACTACAATTACTTCAACAAGACCCATTAATTGAGAAAATTACTGCTTCATTGAAAGAGGGAAGCAAACCAAGCCAAGCTATTTTGGATATTAATGTACAGCCCCAACAGGAATTTAAGGTTAATATTGGTCTAGACAACTACCGATCTCCAGTCATCGGAACTTTCCAGCGTCGCATTGATATCTCGCACAATAACATCCTGGGATTGGGAGACGGACTAAGCATTGGTTACAGAAATACAGATGGCAGTAATGCTATCACCCTTGGTTATTCTGTACCTATCAACCCAAACAATGGTACTATCAGCCTTGTTTACGCAAATATTTCCAACAATATCATTGAGCGACCGCTTAACGCCCTTGATATAGTAGCCGATGCAGGGGTCTATGAAATGACTTTGCGCCAACCTCTGATTCGGCAGGCATCGGCTAACTCGGCACAAGAATTGGCATTGGGGCTGACTGTTTCGCGGCTAGAAAGCGAATCATCATTGCAAAATACTCCTTTTCCTATCTCGGCGGGCGCAGATGCTTCGGGGCGCACAAGGATTTTTGCACTCAGGTTTTTCCAAGATTGGGCAAATCGCAGCCTTAATCAGTCTTTTTACGCTCGTTCAACTTTTAGTTTAGGTTTAGATGCACTAGATGCTACCATCAATGCCAACCCTCCTGATGGGCGATTTTTTAGTTGGGTAGGCGAGGCTTTATGGTTGAAGCGTTTAGGAAATAGTAACACTTCTGTTGCTATCCGCTCACGCCTCCAATGGGCGGATAGACCTTTACCCGCTTTCGAGCAAATTAGTCTTGGAGGCATCAGCAATGTCAGAGGTTACAGGCAGGATACTTTTATATCTGACAATGGATTTCTCTTATCTACAGAACTACGCATTCCGGCCTGGAAAACGACTACGCAAGAATTACAGGTTGCTCCCTTCATTGACTTTGGCACAAGCTGGAACAATAGTTCTGATACTTTTAGCCCTGATGGTAGTTTAACCTCTATTGGTCTAGCTCTCCAATATCGAAGCGATCGCTTCAATGCCCGTCTTGATTGGGGCATTCCTCTAAATGAAACTAACTCAAACTCAAACACATGGCAAGAAAATGGAGTTTATTTTTCACTTAACTATCAACTATTTTAAAAGAATTAAGTACCTATTTTTAGGTTTAACATTTACGCTAATAGTAGTGTTTAACAATGGAGCAATATTAGCAACTCCCCCAAACTTAGAAATAGCGCAATCTCTCACACAGCAAGGATTTTTACAATTATACAACGGACAGTCCGAAGCTGCTTTGAAAGCATGGCAATCAGCTTATCGAGCTTATGAACAATTAAATAACAAGCAGGGGATGAATGGCAGTTTAATTAACCAGAGTTTGGCACTTCAAGCACTAGGCTCTTATGCTAACGCTTGCCAAGTTCTTACTCAGGCTTTAGCACTAGAAAATAGAATTTGCCCTCATGCGTTAAAAGAACAAACTAATTCTTCTCAAATCTTATCTGATTTAAAAGAAATATTTCAAAAACAACCTATCCAAAATTTACAAATTATTGGTTTTTCTAATTTAGCTAATGTTTTGCGAGCTATGGGCGAACCGGAAGTTTCTTATACTATTCTGCAATACTGTTTAACCTTCGCTGCACAATTACAAAAGAAAGAGATTCAAGATAACTTATTACTCAATTTAGCTAATACAGAAGTAATACTTTACAATCAAGCCAAGAGTAAATATCAACTCACTGATGACTTTACTGCTCAAAAGAAAGCACTTATTTTAGCCAAGTCTAAATTCGATGCTGCCCAGAAAGTATACGAAAAACTCAGTAATAGCCCAAGTACAGTTTCTCTACAAGCTAAACTAAACTGGTTAAAATTACTCATAGATAATACATCAATACAATTGTCACAATACTTACCTTTAAGTAATTCTGTTTCTAGACTAATAAATGATATTCTCACCAATTTGAAACAAATTGAAACGTTATCCAAGGTTGATTCAATTTATAGCAAACTTAAATTATCTCATAACTTACTAAAAATCACCCAAAGTAATAACTTGAAAGTGAAACAATTCACAGATAACAATTTAAAATCTATAGCCTTATCCTTATCACAGGAAGCATTAGCTAGTGCCAAGAAGTTAAATAATTTTAGAGCAATTGCTTATGCTAATAGTACTTTAGGTGAAATTTACGCTGCTGGTGGAGAATTATCAAAAGCTGAGAGTTCGTATCATGATGGGATGTTATACGCTCAATCAGTACAGGCTTGGGATATCGTTTATCAATGGCAATGGGAACTAGCTCGGCTTTATCAAACATCTGGTAAAATCGAGCAAGCTAATAAATTTTATTCTACTGCTATAAAAAATCTTGATAAAGTACGTGGTGATGTTTTACTGTTTAACTCTGATATTCAATTTGCTTTTACAGAAAAAGTAGAGCCACTTTACCGCGAATACATATCATTATTACTTAACAAGAATAATTCTAATAAAAACTACAATAGACAAGCTATTAAAATTCAAGAACAACTTAAATTTGCTGAAGTAGAGAATTTCTTGCGTTGTGGTAAATTTGCTGAAAATGCCCTAGATGCAAGATTGGATCGCGGATTAAAAGATTTGGATTATATTGTTTACCTCATTAAATTAGATGACCGAGTAGAGGTGCTTGTTAAAACTTCTCAAAATATCTATCGTCACACAATAGATTTAGATATAATTGGTGAACCTCTGACTAATTTCTTCAATATTATCCAGAATTTAGAATTCGTTGATACTAAAGGTTATAATTTTCTCACTTATTCGCAAGCAGTTTATCAGCTTTTGATTCAACCTATCAAACAATATTTACCCTCATCAGGCAAAATAGGTTTCGTCCTAGATAGTTATTTTCAAAATCTGCCCCTAGATATGTTATATGATGGGCAACAATATTTATTAGAAACATACATTATTTCTGTAGGTTCTAGTGCTAAACAATTGCGGCAATCGCTGCTCAAACCAGCTGCAACGTTAGCTAGTGGCGTTTCTCAGATTGGCCCTAGTTTTAGTAATCCTATCGTCCCTAGAGATTTACGTCCTTTACCTCAAGTCAGGTTAGAGATTGAGAATATTAAGAAAGCTAATCCCTCTGCCATTACATTACTTGATAGCGAATTTACCCATGAACGATTTAGTAAAGATATTGAAAACAATTCTTTTTGGGCTATTCATTTAAGTAGCCATGCTCAATTTAGCTCGGACATTGAACAAACCTTTGTCTTAGCATGGGATACTCCCCTGATGGTTAATGATTTAAAAGCTTTACTACAAAATAAAAGCAACCTTGATTTACTGGTGTTGAGTGCTTGCCAAACTGCCAAAGGTGATAGACGCTCCTTTTTGGGTATTGCTGGCATAGCTGCACAAGCTGGAGCGCGTAGTGTTTTAGCCAGTCTATGGCTAGTTGATGCTGATTCTACTGCTCAACTGATGACTAAATTTTATGAAGGACTGAAATCTGGACTTACCAAAGCCGAAGCATTAAGATCAGCACAACTCAGTTTATTAAAAAGTGACAAATATTTTCACCCATATTATTGGAGCGCATTTATTCTCGTTGGCGGATAACTCGTTTGCTCCTTGACCTTTGTGTGTGCCGCAATCTTTATACCAGCTTCTGCTAAAGCTAACTCTACAGTATTATTTGCTTGTTGGGCTAATTTCTTAGCTGTTAAATACGCTTCATTAGCTTGTTGAGGAAAATTAGCTATTAAGTAGCGATCGCCTAATAATCTATAAATCGTTGGGTTCGTTGAACCTGCTTTAGCTCTAGCGTCTAACACTTTTATCGATTCGTTGACTAAATTGTATGACTCATATACTGCATCCATATCAATCGCCAATTCATCAAGCGGCTGTTGAAGGTTCTTGAGAACGTTAATTGTCTTTTCTACTTCTTGTATATTGTCTGTGGCTAACAGCAATAACAACGAGTTACTGCCATCTATTACTCTATCGCCCCGCATGGCAACTATATCTAAAGTGTATGCTTGACCTGGTTTCAATGCTGGCTCTTGGGGCGGATAGGTTAAACTTTCTCCTTTGACTGCCACCTCCCAGCTAATGCCTCCATTTCCTCGCATACGCACAATGTAATCAGTCGCTCCCTTTGGTTTAGACCAAGATATTGTCGGGCGCTCTTGATTGATTACTGCTCCATAAGGTGTCATCTTTGTAGGTTTGTTCTCTTCATCCGCCCCTTTAGGGATGACACAGCTTCTTCCTTGTAAAACGTTGCATCCTCTACCTTCGTTCACTTTTAATGGCAAGCATTGTTTCCCGACAACATCACTAGGAATGTCTAGGATTTTTCCTCTTGGGTAACAGAAGATTTTTACCTTTCCACCATTAGCTGCAACAACTCTATCCTCACTACATAATTTTTTTGAAGGTTGATAACGACTATCTCCACTTATCACTTTCGCTATAGGTTCGCAAGAGACTTTAGATTGCCGATTTGCCCTCACTACCTTCTGTCCCCACACACGACTTTCAGTGACGTTAACTAATATTAATCCTAATATAATGGCTCCAATCTGAATTCTCTTGAACATGGGATTTATATACTTGTTCTTCTACAAACTGTTTTTCAAAGTACTAAAATTTATTTCTTTTTAAATATCCTCTCTATTAATTCCCCTCGCCATTTTTGTACTTCTGGCAACCACGTATCCATCCTTGCCAATAAACATATTTCACCGTAACCACTTGCAGAATTTATATCTCCTAACGCTTCTTTCGCTTTCGATAACAAGCAATACACATCAACTCTTTGTGAATCTAACTTAAATGCTGTTTGCAAATCTTTATCCGCTCCTTGATAATCTTTTTGCGTCAGTTTCGCCCAGGCTAAATTTTTATACAATGCTGCTCTTAACTGTTTATCACTAGATGGGGCTTTATTCAATCCTTCTATTGCTAGTTTTTGAGCTTGAGTATAATTTCCTTGCAAATTATTCAACCTAGACAAATTATTCACAGCAATTAACGCCTGCTCCTGACCAGATTTAATTGCTAAGTTATATTGTTCTTGAGCTAAATCATATTTTTCTTGAGTTTCATAAAAGTTAGCTAAATTGTAGTGTCCTGTCCAGGAGTTAGGCTCTAGCCTAAAAAGCTGTTGGTAACTTTTATTTACACAATCTATATCTCTCAAAAATTGACAAGTCAATGCTAGATTATTATATGAATCTATATCATTCGGATTATATTTAGCCGCTAAATTATAATATTTCTTTTCTAATTCTAAATTTTCTTTAACTCTTCCTGCTATATCAAAGTAGAATTTGGAAATTTGATTACTTAATTCCGGGCGGATTTTTACTGCTTGGTCAAATAGCTTTTGCGCTTGTTCTGTATTATTTTCTTGCTCTAGCTTTTGCCCTTGTACTACTAAATTATTTGCATAAACTGGGAATCCAAGTGTATAAGCTAGTAATCCTATCAAACTAACGCTGGCGATCGCTGCACTGAACATGAAGGGTTTTGACCTTGTTAGTCTATAAATCTTATTTTGCTCAGGCAGTTTTTTGAGTCGCCACAAAATAATTTCAGTAGTAGAAGGACGTTGGCCTGGATTAGGAGCCATTAATTGATCTAGGAAATCAGCGAAAGGCTTATCTATCTGTGGAGCTTTATTCCTCCAGATGAGTCTCCCCTTATTATCGGTAGGCAAGTCCATCAAATTTACACCTGTTACCAACCGAACTATAGTTCGTCCTAACGCAAAAAAATCAGACTGGGGAACAGCTTTCCCATTTATTTGCTCTAACGGACTGTAATAATGAGAAAATATACTTGTGATTGGATATTTTCCTGTTCTTACATCCCTTTCTCCAGCTCCAACTTTCGCCAAATAAGTGTCAGTTACACGCCGTACAGCCCCAAAATCTATCAAGAATAATTGTCCTTGTGGGTGGAGAATTATATTAGAGGACTTAACATCTCTATGAAAAAAGCCTGTCCTATGTACTATGTCAAGTATTGCTACTATTTGTTCCAACCAATCTAGTGCTAAAGCTTGTGAAATCGGGGCGTGATTTTCTATCCATTCTTCTAAATCTTGTCCTTCTATTTTATCCATTACTAAGCATCGCAGATTAAAGGGGCTTCTACTAGGAGTAAAAGTAAAATAATCATCAACTCCATTAGTCTGAGGAATATTGGGATGTTCTATTGACTCCAAAGCTGTTACCTCTCGCTCAAAGCGTTCAATAAATTGAGTAGTTCCCCTTTTCAACACTTTCATAATTCTGCGTTTACTTCCGGGATTCCACTCAGTTCCCGCATCCTCCACCTCAAAAATCTCATTGTCTGTAAATACGCTTTCACTTAGTTCTCTTAATGGTTTAACTAGACGGATACGCTCATTGATTAGCAATAAAGTACCGCAGTTTTGGCATCTATCCGCATCATCTGCATTCTGCCGTTGTTCACATAGTGGGTTTATACAATAACATGACATATAACAATAGCTTATACTTACTTGTGGGTATTAGACTATGTACAAGCAATACCTTGAGTGATTTTTACCATTCCTAAGTTATTTTTTTTACTTCATTAATTAATATATAAATAAAAAGCATCATACTTTTTTGTTGTTAGCATATAAGGCTGGAGTCTTTACCAGGACTGTTTTTGATTCAAATATCGACTTCCTTCATTCAGTTTTCAGCAAATACTACTGACTTAACTACTTAAGGTAAGTTTGTTCTATTTGCATTAATCTTATTCATTAGGGATTTGTATCATAAAAAAAATCATTAGTTAATTATAAAGTTGAAGTCGTAGTAAGATTGACATTATCATCATACTTTCCGTTATCAGGAATGGTTTTGCTTGCACAAGTTATCTGCAAGTAAGTGGTTTTCGTTTATACATATTTTAAGTATAATGCAAACTGTTAATTCTTCTGGACAACTAACATTAGAGCAAGCACTAGCTATCATAAATGAACTAATGCTTGCCAAAATGGGCAGGACTCTATCTGACCCTGAAACTACTTTAGTGGAAGGCACATGGAATGATGATAATTATAATGCTATTGCCGAAGGCACTCCTTATACCGTTAATTATCTAAAAGGACACGTAGCCCCTCAATTGTGGAATATACTAGCTGCAATTGTTGGAACTGGAAAAAAAGTTACTAAAACAAACCTGCGCTCTTTTTTAGAGTATCTTTATCAAAAAGAGCATTCTACTTGTTCTGATAGTGGTATTACTGAAGATTACTCAGCTATTGAGCCGTTGAAAATTAATGGTGAGCCTCCTGATGTCTCTACTCTTTTTGGTCGATCACAGGAACTCGCTCAGATAAAACAGTTAATTACGGATTATAAATTACTGTCTTTAATTGGAATAGCTGGAATTGGCAAAACAGCTGTAGCAGCAAAATTACTAAAGCAGATCAGTACCAGTTCTAATCCTCAATTTGAACAATTAATTTGGAAGTCGGTTGCTCATGCACCGACAGTTCAAGAGTTGGTAACTGACTTAATAAACGTAATTCAAGGTACACAGTCATCTTTACCACTGTTTGAATCTCTCCAGGCAAAAACTACTGTCTTACTTCAAGCATTACAATCTCGCCGTTGTTTAATTATCTTAGATGAAATCGACGCATTTCAAACAATAGATTTTCAACAACGCCTAGAGTACAGATTATTTTTTCGTAGATTAATAGAAGAACAACATCAAAGCTCTTTTATTGTAACTAGCCGTACTTTAACTGGCGATCTTAAAACTCTCCTAAAAGCTAAACGTCCACTTCAATATATTAAAATCAAAGGGTTAGATTCAGAATCCGCTATGCAACTTTTGGTTGCTAACGGTTTAGCAGTGGATAAAAAATGCGGAAAATTAATTGAAATGTATTATGGGCATCCTGCTGAATTGCAATCTGTAGTTGAGAGGATTAATCACTATTTTGGTGGGAGTGCTGAAACTTTTTTTCATAACAAAACTACATTTGTTAGTCCTGAGATGCAATCTGTTCTTGATGAAATTTTTACCCAAAAACTAAATCAAACGGAACATAACATTATGCTCTGTTTAGCTGGTTGTACAACTGATAATCCTGGTTTAATAAGTTTTAATAAATTACTTAATAATTTCCCTCTCATCCTCAATAAGCAAATATCAATCTCAGGATTAATTGAAGCATTGGAATGTTTAGAAAATCTTTCATTAATTGATACTTTTAAAGATTCCAACTCCAAAGAGTTATATCTTTGTTTACAACCAGTAATAAAAAAATATATTTTTAGTAACTTTTTAGGCGTAATTACAACATCTGAGGCTTCGCAAACAATATCACTTGCATCATGAGGAGAAAACTATGCTCAGGCTTTATAATACCAGCTAAACTCTAACAGCTAAATTAAAAGTTTCTCGCTCCCCTCACAAAGACTACTTTCTAGCCAGGGATGGCGAAAATAATCCCTAAACTAATAAGGGAGTTTAACCAATATTTATAAACCAGGAGGGTAATACAACTAAGCAACCAAAATCTGAATACTAGATGCAAAAAGACACGAAGTTTTGTAAGATCGAGCTTGTCAGTTACGTAAAGGAGGCAGAACGCAGAAAATACATAAAAATGTAGGCAAAACCTACTAAGGAGTAGTGCTTTGCCCAAAGTCGAAATAATTCAATAAGCTCAGAGCGGGGTTGATCTCGTGATGACGAAGAAAGTGGGAGTTAAAGTTTGCCGACTTAAAACCACTGACTTGTCAAAAAGACACCACGCTGCTTTACTTTGCCAATTATAGCCAAAAATGGGTATGTAAAGACAGGTTTTGCTGACCTTTTTTGGTGAATTGGTGAAAAATTTATATTTCACTTAATTAAATTTTTGTAAAGTAGTGTGAATCCAGAGAACCCAGAACTCAGAATCCAGGAATCAGAATTGATTGGTGGATCTATGTTTCTCTGCAAGTTTGTTCACCTATAACCAACTAGGTGATGGACTGGGCATTTAGCCCTGCTGACAGCACCTACCCAATGGGGCTGATTAGCCTGTAATTCTTCTAATTACTGAATCCTGAGTTATGAGTTCTGGATAAATCCCCCTTTGAACTTGTCAACCAAGTAAATCAGGGGAAAATATCATGAAAAATGACGATCGCCCAGTAGAGGCTATCGAGTGCAAGCTGTCGGGCGTTGTAAGAGCGCCGTCCGTACAGCCTAATTCTGATGCGCTACAGAAGTGGATTATTAGCTCTTTTCGAGAAACTCGCTTTCAAAATGTTCTCAAAAGAACTCTTGCAGAAGTAGGGGAAAGGAATGGAATTTCCCCTTCCCCCTTAACCTTTAACCTTTCCCCAATATCTTGCAAAAGTTACTTTTGCAAGATGTCTATTGCCGCAGGGAGCAAAAGCTAATGAGTGCGGCAACAATTGAATACCCAAACAATCTCACGGCTGCCGAATACCATGAGATGACAGTTGGTAGTGCGATTCATCCGGCACTGGTTGAGCGCAACTTCTTCCACATAGAAGGAGAAACAATTTACGACTACCTGTTCATCTCCAACAAAATCCCTCGAAAAAATGCAGGTCGAGCCACGGATAAATACATCAAAATGTATCAGCATCTATTGCTGGGGGGAACCTGGATTCAATCACTTGACCCCTTTAAAAACTGGCAACCAATGGAGTGGGGAAGGATCAAGCCCAACTTTCCTCGCATTGATTGGCAAAAAGGGAAACCCGTCAAATACGAGTCGCCCCCCAAAACCCCCAACCGTGTTACCTACTTTGATGTCGCTACCCCCATCTGGGACAAAGTTGCAAAGCGTTATTTAATTAAGCGCTATCATTCACTTTTAGCATTGCGCTTACTGGATCAACTCAATCCACTAATATTTTGGGAATGGATAAAGCAACACCCAGAGATTCCGATTATCTTATGCGAAGGGGAGAAGAAAGCCTCTTGCTTGCTGAGTCTGGGGTTTGTAGCGATCGCACTCCCCGGAATTTGGAACGGGCGCGTGGGCAAACAGGATCTTGATGAACGGCTGCATCCTGACTTAGTACCAATGGCTCAGGCGGGGCGCAAGTTCATAATTCTTTTTGACTACGAAACTTCTTCTAAAACCAGGTGGTCGGTATTTCAAGCTACTGTTCGCACTGCAAAAGCAATCGAATCGGCTGGTTGTGAATGTGAAGTTGCATTACTGCCGGGGCCAGAAAAAGGCGTTGATGATTTTGTTGTGGCGCGGGGCGAAGATGCTAACACAATACTTACCGCAATCATCGATGATGCCAAATCACTTGCCGATTACCAGCGCTCGTATCGGGCTAAGAAATGGGGACTTAGCAAATACAAACCAGATGTCACTATTAATATCAAGTATCTCTCTGAAGCTTTGTGCATTCCTGAACTTGAAGAAAAATGCTTGAGAGTGCCTGAGCTTTATGATCTTGAAAAGGAACAACTTTTCACGCCATCTATAAAAGGACATCCTCCAAACAAAGAGTCTACGGATTCTGGCGGAGTTGATTCATCCAAATCGAAGAAATCCCCTACCTTCAATTTCCCAAAATCAGGACTAGTCGTACTCTGGAGCGACATGGGTACAGGGAAAACTGAACTCATGCGCTGGTGGCGTGACCAAAATCCTAACGCACGGTTCCTCAACAATGGACATCGCGTAAATTTGCTGAAAAATCTTGCCCTTCGCTTGCGGACGGCGATGTACTCCGACTTGGGTTACACAGGTTTAGCCCAGGCTCAAGCCCTTAGTATTACTATTGACAGCCTGCATAAGCTGAATACTCAGTCTCTCACCTACG
>NZ_NOLI01000188.1:0-11682 GCF_002245975.1 Nostoc sp. 'Peltigera membranacea cyanobiont' 213
CAGTTTCTGGGTCAAAAGGTTCGTAGGGAGAAGCCTCGGAGGTGGGGTAAAAATGTACGGTTTGCCATCCCATCGCCCCTTATCCCCAGAGGGGGTCCCGAGTTCCCCAATCCCTAATCCCCAATCCCCAATCCCCAGTACCGGAGCGAAGCGACCTTTGGCAATTGTGGCTACTCAAGGGGCGCTGCAACCACATTTACCACCACCAGAAGCTTTTGGGCAATTCTGTCTTACTCTGAAGCGAGGGATGGAATTAGATTTGAATGTCTTCAGTGAGAAAATAACTATTCTGGGGTACGAACGAGTCCCTCTGGTGGAAATGGAAGGACAATGGAGCCGACGGGGTGATATTGTTGATGTGTTCCCAGTTTCATCTGAGTTTCCAGTCCGGCTAGAATGGTTTGGCGATGAAATCGAGCAAATACGTGAATTTGACCCTGCAACACAACGTTCCGCTCAGGGTAAAGTTGAGCAGTTAATTCTTACCCCCACTAGCTTTGCTCCCATTGTGATGGCAGCACTTAAGAATAATTCTGAGTTAGCAGTTATGAGTTATAAGTTAAATTCTGACTCAGAACTTAGCACTGAGAACTCATCACTGTTGGAAGGTAGTCGTCGCTTTTTGGGGTTGGCTTTCGAGCAACCAGCATCTTTGCTAAATTATTTATCAGAAAATACCTTGATTGCTATTGATGAGCCAGAACAGTGCCATGCTCATAGCGATCGCTGGGTAGAAAATGCTGAAGAACAATGGAGACTAGGGACTGGGGAAGAATCTAACCAAGTACCAAAAATTCATCGGTCTTTTGATGAGTGTTTGGCTGATATTGCCAAATTTAAAACACTATATTTATCGGAACTGTCAGAGGAAAATAGCGGGATCAATCTTTCTAGCCGATCGCTTCCAGTTACGCCGCACCAGTTTGCGAAACTAGCTGAAACTATCCGCCAAGAACGCGATCGCAATTTCTCGATCTGGCTGCTTTCTGCTCAACCTTCGCGTTCTGTCTCGCTGTTGCAAGAACATGATTGTCCGGCTCAGTTTATCCCCAATCCCCGCGACTACCAAGCAATCGATAAGCTGCAAATTAACCATATTCCCATAGCCCTAAAATATTCTGGTCTTGCGGAACTCGAAGGTTTTATTCTGCCGACATACCGAATAGTAATCGTTACAGATCGGGAATTTTTTGGCCAGCATTCTTTGGCGACTCCCGGCTATATCCGCAAGCGCCACAAAGCGACTTCTAAACAAGTCGATCCCAATAAACTGCGTCCAGGCGATTATGTGGTTCACAGAAATCATGGTGTTGGTAAATTTGTCAAGCTGGAAAGTTTGACAATTAATAATGAAATCCGTGATTATTTAGTGGTGCAGTATGCTGATGGGTTATTAAGAGTTGTCGCCGATCAAGTGGGTGCTTTGTCTCGGTTCCGCGCCGGAGGTGATAAAGCACCGGAACTCAACCGGATGACCGGTAAAGCTTGGGAAAATACCAAGAATAAAGTCCGCAAAGCCATCAAAAAATTGGCGGTGGACTTGTTGAAACTGTATGCAGCGCGATCGCAACAACAAGGTTTTAGCTTTCCCAGTGATATGCCTTGGCAGGAAGAATTGGAAGATTCTTTCCCCTACCAACCCACAACGGATCAACTCAAAGCTGTTCAAGATGTGAAACGCGACATGGAAAGCGATCGCCCAATGGATCGCTTAGTTTGTGGCGATGTCGGTTTCGGAAAGACGGAAGTGGCGATTCGTGCTATTTTAAAAGCAGTCACCGCCGGTAAACAAGTGGCACTCCTTGCGCCAACGACGATTTTAACACAGCAGCATTACCATACACTCAAAGAACGTTTTGCACCCTATCCCGTAAATGTCGGTTTGCTCAACCGTTTTCGTTCGGCTGAAGAACGCCGCGATATTCAAAAGCGATTAGCAACGGGTGAACTAGATGTAGTTGTTGGTACACAGCAACTTTTGGGTAAAGGTGTGATGTTCCGGGATTTAGGACTGTTGGTGGTGGATGAAGAACAACGGTTTGGGGTAAACCAGAAAGAGAAAATTAAAAGCTTGAAAACTCAAGTTGACGTGCTTACCCTCTCCGCGACTCCCATTCCCCGAACTTTGTATATGTCTTTGTCGGGAATTCGGGAAATGAGTTTGATTACCACACCACCCCCAACTAGACGAGCAATTAAAACCCATCTTTCACCGATAAATTCCGAAAGTATCCGCAGTGCAATTCGTCAAGAATTAGACAGAGGCGGGCAGGTTTTTTATGTAGTTCCACGAGTAGATGGCATTGAGGAGACAACAGCCAATTTACGAGAAGTGATACCGGGCGCTAGGTTTGCGATCGCTCACGGTCAAATGGATGAAAGCGAGTTAGAATCAACCATGCTCACCTTCAGTAATGGTGATGCAGATATCCTTGTTTGTACGACAATTATTGAATCTGGCTTAGATATTCCGCGAGTCAACACGATTTTGATTGAAGATGCTCACCGCTTTGGATTAGCACAGCTTTACCAGTTACGCGGTCGTGTGGGACGTGCAGGTATCCAAGCTCATGCTTGGTTATTTTATCCGAAGCAACGGACGTTATCTGATGCAGCCCGGCAACGATTACGAGCAATTCAAGAATTTACTCAATTAGGTTCTGGGTATCAGCTAGCGATGCGCGACATGGAAATCAGAGGCGTGGGTAACTTGCTAGGCGCAGAACAATCCGGTCAAATGGATGCCATCGGTTTTGATTTATACATGGAAATGCTAGAAGAAGCAATTCGAGAAATCCGAGGACAAGAAATTCCGAAAGTGGAGGATACCCAGATTGACCTCAACCTGACAGCATTTATTCCGGCAGATTATATCACCGATTTGGATCAAAAGATGAGTGCTTATCGGGCGGTGGCCACAGCTAAATCTAAATCAGAATTAAAGCTAATTGCAGCCGAGTGGAGCGATCGCTATGGTAATTTACCAGTCTCTGCAAATCAACTTTTGCGAGTTATGGAACTNAAACAGCTAGCAAAAAAACTCGGATTTAGCCGGATTAAACCAGAACAAAAGCAGCACGTAGTTTTAGAAACACCAATGGAGGAACCCGCTTGGAATTTGTTGGCGGCGAATTTACCAGAAAATCTCAAGACGCGCTTTGTGTATTCTCCTGGTAAAGTCACGGTGCGCGGGTTAGGAGTTTTTAAAGCAGATCAACAATTGCAGAATTTGATTGATGCTTTCGGGAGAATGCAAGGTGCGATTCCAGAGGCGGCTATTGTTTAATTGGGATAAAAAGATTAGTCATCAAATGAAAACCTATGTCATTTTGAGCAGGCTGGAATTCCAGACCCAGCCCTTTGACGTATAGTTAGTAAAATTAAAGGAAATACCAACCCAACTTTAATTTATGATAAAAACTATCGAAGGCATTTATCAGGATGGGCAAATTCATCTCACCCAGCTACCGGAAGATATTAGCGATCGCTCCCAAGTCCTCGTTACGTTTCTAGATCCTGGCAAAATCGACCCCAGTAAATTACGCCAACTGATTGATCGGTTGGAGACAATTGCTGGAATTGGACAAGGTTTCGAGGAACTCAACGCTGGTAAAACTCGCCCAATTGAGGATTTTGTCCAAGAAATGCAACAAAAGTATGGCATTTCAGGTTGAGATTACCCAAATCGCGGAAACTCAGATTGAGCAAGCTTATCGCTGGTATCGAGAGCGGAATCCTGAATTTGCCGATCGTTGGTTTCGAGGATTGATGAATGCTATTGCTACCCTACAAGAGAAGCCCCAACGTTGTGCTTTAGCAGTCGAACATGAAGTTTTTCCAGAAGAAGTACGTCAACTTCTTTATGGGAAAGCCAAAAATGTATACCGAGTACTTTTTACGATTCGAGGTACTACAGTTAATGTATTGTATGTGCGCCACAGTGGCCAAGCACCACTGACTGTAGATGACCTAGAGGAGTTAGAAGGTGGAGTTTAGGATTTCAAGGCGATCGCTATGGTAATTTACCAGTCTCTGCAAATCAACTTTTGCGAGTTATGGAACTTAAACAGCTAGCAAAAAAACTCGGATTTAGCCGGATTAAACCAGAACAAAAGCAGCACGTAGTTTTAGAAACACCAATGGAGGAACCCGCTTGGAATTTGTTGGCGGCGAATTTACCAGAAAATCTCAAGACGCGCTTTGTCTATTCTCCTGGTAAAGTCACGGTGCGCGGGTTAGGGGTATTTAAAGCAGATCAACAATTACAGAATTTGATTGATGCTTTTGGGAGAATGCAGGGTGCGATTCCAGAGGCGGTTGGTGTTTGATCCGTTTTGTTCAAGTTTCTCGGCTAGACCTGACTTTTTCTGAATACAAAAACAACACTGAGGCAATAAACGAAATAAGCACCATACAGCTATTAAGTATAAAAATGTTAAGAGTTTATCATTATGCTTGCCAAAGCGACTTTAAATAATTGACAGCCCAGCAGTAAAAATATGTTATGACCATAGACAACTTCATCATTCGCCCAATGAACAGGTCAGAAGTGGACTTGGGGATTACTTGGGCCGCAGCCGAAGGCTGGAATCCAGGCAGGTATGATGCTGAATCTTTTTATCAAACTGACGAGCGCGGTTTTTTCTTGGGTGAGTTGAACGGTGAGCCTGTGGGATGTATTTCTGCTGTAACTTACGATCGCTATTTCGGCTTTCTTGGTTTTTACATTGTGAAGCCGCAGTTTCGTGGGCTTGGATTGGGGATGAAAATTTGGAATCAGGCAATGGCTTATCTGTCTACTGACCGTAACATCGCTTTAGATGGCGTAATAGCTCAACAAGATAATTACAAAAAGTCTGGTTTCCAAATTGCTTACAACCATATTCGTTATGAAGGAGTTGGCGGTGGTGTTATGCCTCCTGGTATTGTTGAACTAAGAACAGTACCTTTTGAGAAATTACTGGCTTACGATTGCCAACTTTTTCCCTCTCAGCGATCGCTGTTTCTGCAACATTGGATTGAGCAACCAGGAAGTTCTGCATTAGGGGTTCTCAAAGATGGATATCTTACTGGTTATGGAGTTATCCGCCCTGCTTATACAGGTTTAAGGATTGGGCCTTTGTTTGCCAATGATGAGAAAATTGCTGAAGCCCTATTTCTTGCCTTGCTTGCACAAAATCCTGATGTTCCAGTATTTATTGATGTGCCAGATGTCAACTTACAAGCGATCGCTTTAGTTCAACATTATGGGTTACAGCCAATCTTTCAAACTGCTCGGATGTATACCAAAGGAATGCCTAGCTTACCTATTAATCGTGTATTTGGTGTGACAAGTTTGGAACTCGGTTAGAAATAGTTGGTGAAAAAAACTATCGAATGCATTTATCAGTATGAGTAAATTCACCTCACCCAGTTACGGCAAGATGTTAGCGATCGCTCTGATTTAATCAGCCACAGTTAAGAGCAAACAAATATAGTTGTTAGCATATTCTCACAAACCAACTCAACAGGTTTATGAAAATTAGAGCAATTATTCATCCAGCAGAAGAAGGCGGCTATTGGGCAGAGGTTCCCGCGCTTCCCTGTTGTATTACCGAAGGAGACACCATAGAAGAAGTGATGGCTAATTTAAAAGATGCTATTGAAGGTTGGCTTGAAGTTGCCAATAGTCAGTCGTAATTCAATTGAATCAACAGATCGAGTTGTCGAAATTGCTGTACGAAATCGATTTTTGGTAAGCAATTTTGTAAGATTGTGGAACAAAAAGATTGGAAGGAATACGGCAATGAAAATTAAAGTCAAAAATCTTGGTGCTTTAAAGCAAGCCGAATTCACACTTGGCGACCTGACAATCATTTGTGGCTGCAATAATACGGGCAAGACCTACGCTACTTATGCGTTGTTTGGCTTTTTGGCTACTTGGCAAGATAGGCTTTCGATCAAAATCAATGCTGACAAGATCGACTTACTTCTTGCTGACGGCGTAGTTCGTCTTGATATACAAGAATATGTTGACAATATTGAGCAGATTGTTGCTCAATATTGTCAGGCATATACCAAGGAATTACCAAAGATTTTTGCAGCACGGGCTGAACGATTTAAAACAACAGACTTTCAGGTAAGCCTGGACATCCAAAATATCCGTTTGGCAAGCGGATTTGATCTGAAAATGAGAGCCGCCAATGCAGAACTTTTTTTCATCACCAAAAGTGAAGAAAGCACAGAATTAGTTGTCACTCTGCTTGTTGAGAAAGATAAGGTAAAAATCCCCACCCAAATTATTGAGCGTATAATTGCCGACGCACTGAAAGAGATCATTTTTCTTCACATTTTACCTCGCCCTTTTATAGCTTGTAGTGAACGAACTGGTGCTGCTATTTTTCGCAAAGATTTGAATTTCGACCGCAATCGCTTATTTGAAGAAATAGGTCAGGCTGGCCAAAATATTGATCGAGTAAAACTTCTACTTAAAGATATAGATTATGGAGATTATGGAGATTATGCCTTGCCGATAAGGACAAATGTGGACTTTATCCGGCGACTTGAAACCATTGCCAAAAAAAGCAGTTTCATTGCTGAGAACCATCCCGATGTGTTAGCTGATTTCGCTGACATCATAGGTGGTAAATACACAGTCACCCGTAATGATCAACTTTATTATGAGCCGAAGGATAAACGGATCAAGCTTTCTATGGATGAAAGTTCTAGCGCCGTGCGTTCTCTACTAGATATCGGCTTTTACCTGAGACACGAAGCCCAGCTTGGGGACTTACTGATGGTGGATGAACCCGAACTTAACCTACACCCCGAAAACCAACGCCGCGTCGCACGGCTATTTGCCCAACTGGTGAACCTGGGCATTAAAGTTTTCATCACCACCCACAGTGATTACATCATCAAAGAACTGAATACGCTGATCATGCTCAACCACGATAAACCCCATCTGAAGCGAATTGCCCAAGTTGAAGGTTATCGGCAAGAGGAACTGATCTCTTCTGAAAAAATCAAAGTCTATATCGCGGAAGAAGCATCGATAATACTTGACGGCAAAACAAAAAAAACTAAATGCCAGACCCTGACACCAGCCAACATCGACCCAGAACTGGGTATTGAAGCCCGCAGCTTTGATACAACCATCGAAACGATGAACCGGATTCAGGAAGCGATCGTCTGGAGTGAGGAGTAATGTCTGATGGATTAAATGATATTGCTATTCTCAAAGAGATGATCAATAAAACCGCTATAGTTTCATTGGAAGATGATGGCTACGGCAAAAATAAGGTCATACTCAGAGAACCTCCACCCGCCAATTACGATGTAACTATTTATGGGATGCCCGATGATGATGAGGTCATCATCATCAATGCAGATAAATTTAAGTCACCAGATACAATTTTTAAAGGAAACCGTGGTGAATGCAAACGTGCGGATTTTGTCATAGTTGCTGATACTGGCAAGAAAAAGGTTATCCTCTGCATTGAGATGAAAGCAAAGGCTAGCACAAGCACAGAACGGGAAATCATCCAGCAACTTAAGGGCGCTCAGTGTTTTGTCGCCTATTGCGAAAAAATTGGTAAAGAGTTTTGGGGACAAAAGAATTTCCTTAACACTTATATCTATCGCTTTGTCACCATCAGAAATATCAACATTCATAAGAAACCAACACGAGAGAAAATAACTGATGATCATGACAGTCCAGAGCGGATGCTAAAAATCAGTTCTCCACATTATCTTCAATTCAATCATTTGATCTGAGGAAAAAAATAATGTCACTATGTAAAAATTTCCCTAACTTTCCCTAGACTATCCTCGATCCGACAAATCGCTGGTTTTCGGCAGTGCGATCGCGTTTTGCTCTCACCCCAAGCGATCGCACCCTAACAACCCCAACAGAGTGTAAGTAGAGATAATTTATTTATAGTATGACTTTCGTATAACAGCTATGACTGAGCTACTTGAACAAGCGATCGCTAAACTAAAAAATCTGCCTGTCAATGAACAGAATCAAGATGCGATCGCTTTTTTATATTTAAAAAGTTTGATACTATATATAGTATCATCTCTCGATGAGCAGATTAAGAAAATTAGTAGATCGCTTCTTGAAACGACCTCCAGAAGTGCGGTTTCAGGAAGTTTACTATCTATTGGAAGCTTTTGGCTTTGAAGAAAAAAAGTCTAAGGGTAGCCATCATAGCTTCCGAAACTCCCAGGGTAAAACCATCACTGTACCCAAAACAGGAGGCCAAAAAGTTAAAGGAATTTATGTACAGCAAATAGTTGAACTATTAAATTTAGATGAGTGGATTGATGAAGACACTGAACCAGAAGAACCAGCAGATTGAGAAGCCGTCCTTAAAATATTATTTAAATCTTCAGTACCCTGTAACACTTTACCCCGATCCAGAGGGGGGATATGTAGCTCAAATAAAAGATTTACCTGGATGTCTTACTCAAGGCGAAACCCTTGAAGAGACAGTGGAAAATCTTAATGAGGCGCGGGAATTGTGGATTGAAACAGCTTATGAAGCCGGCGATGATATCCCCTTACCAAGTAGTAATGATAGCTATAGTGGTAAACTATTACTACGGATGCCGAAATCTTTACATCGGCGTTTAGCTGAGACTTCTGAACGAGAAGGCGTTAGTCTCAACCAGTATATTGTCTCTTTGCTGAGTGCGATTGCATAATTAACAGCGAAGCAATCTTAGTTAATTCCAGATGATTTATAAATATTCAAAAAATACTTTAGGTACTAATCGTAATTCCCCAGATTCAAAGCGAGAGATATCTACCCATAACGCTTTATGTTTATGAGTTTGTGATTCTGAAAAAACTAAACTTTCCAGTTGATAAAATTTTGAATCAACAAAGTCACATTGATAAAGCTGAATAATTTCATGACCTTGCCGACCATTAAATGTAAACAGGTTTTCTATACAACCGAGATATTTAATATTCGTTAAGTCTGCCTGAATTTCCTCTTGAAACTCCCGTTCTAAGGCGGCGTGGCTGGTTTCACCAAAATCAACACCACCGCCCAAAGCCCGATAAAATGTTTCTTGCTTTACGGGATCGTAGCCTTCAGAAACAAATATGCGTTCGCCATCCCGAATTAGCCCCAAGGCTATGACCCGAATTTCGCCTGCTTTATTCATTTTGGTAACTAATTATCGTAAATAGACTGAGGACGACTTTCGCTATCCTCAATAGGCCAATCTGGATTTTCGCCGCCGATGTATAATTCTTCAATGGTCACATATTCCTGACTTAGCTGGGTGAGAGCGTTGAGTAAAATATCCAATGCGATCGCATCACTGGTTCCTAAGTCAAACCAACAACGCCCCCACTGTCCCTCATATTCAAACTCACCGATGTTGTGCATCAGTGCTAACAAGCTTTTGTCATACCCTTGTTCATCATAATTCATGTAGCTGATATCAAGTCCAGTGTCCTGCACCTGGAGGTTCTCTGCATTAAATGCACCCAATTTACCCAGATAAAACCAGGAATTGAAAACTTCTTCTACATATTGCTTTTCACGCGCAGAAGGATTTGTGCTGAATTTCAGCCAAATCCACATATCAAAAGGATTAATTTCGCGGAACTGAATCTCCATTTTGGTCTAATATCTCTAGTACTCTTCTGAAATAAGCATATCAAAGCTGAAAATAGGAGAGAAAATTCTTCTCCTCTTACCCTAATGCCCAATTACCCAGCATTACTTAGGCTAACAGCATTTTTGCGTTCACTCTCAATTTGTTTGACTAAATCACCTGGGAGTTGAGATTTTTTAGTCAATGCTTTGTCAAAATTAGCGATCGCTTCCTGAATCATTTGCTGGCTTTTTTCTTTTTGCCCCAGTTCTTTCAGGATTTGGGCTTTGAGATAATAAATTTCTGGATTATCGGATGTGCTTTTGATCGCTCGGTTAACATATTCCAGTGCCTGCGGATACCGTTTTAAATCTCGGTAAGCAAGAGCAATACCCCGATCTACAAGATACCCAGGAGCAGCATTTTTTTCTAAGCGTCCAATTGCCCGATCTGGACTAGCAAAAGGCAAATTAACCGCCAAAAGTAAATCCATATAACCCTTAATTAAATTCAGTTCTGGATCGTTGGCAGAAATTGCTTCGGCTTTGTCTAAATATTCATAAACTTGCCGCAGCCGACCAAAAGCTTGGGGCACACCGTTGACAGTGCCCTTGCGGGTGAGAATTAATGCTCCCTCTAAAAAATGACCAACAGCAGTGTATAAATTACCACGCAATGGATCGTTGGGAATCAGTTTTTGTCCGCTTTCTAGAGTTTTCTGACTGTAGGTATCTAGTTTAGCCCAATCTTTATTTCCGTATGCCAAAGATGCTTTCATCGCGTAAGCTAGAGGTTCATTTGGCTCTTTAGATATTGCCTGTTGTAGATAACGCTCTGCTGCTGGATAGTTGCCCTGTTGGAAAATCGCCTTAAAAGCTGCTTCTGTTTGGTCGCCAATTTGATGGGGTTCGCTGTTGCGAAAGGGATCGCCAGCTAGTGAGGGATTCACCCACAGATTAAGTGCGATTGCCCAAGGGGCAACGCCAAAGGCGATCGCAGCACCAAAAGCAGTCTGAGCAAGGGTAGTGAGTCTCGTAGGCACTACTAATTGAGGCGGATAAAACCTTTTAGTCATTTTAACCCTCAGAATAATTGCGGTTGAAATAGTTGTATGTGTTACTTAGAATGCAAAAAATGATTAATTCTAATTTGCCTCTGCCTCAACCCAAATTCTCTTATATAAAGGTTGACTTTGGTAATTTTTCCATGTTTCCAGGCTCGTGATAGCCAAAGTTTTTAGGGTGAGTCTGCCACAATGGAGAAAAATTGGATGATTCTTGCTGCTAGATTAAGGTGTTAATTCAGGTAATCCGCTATAAATTTTTCTAGAATTTTCCAGATCCTCTCAGTGTAGATAATCAGTAATTTGCTGACTTTTTGGTAATCTTAACAAATGCTCTATCTCCGAAATGTAAATTATCACCCCACGGCGTGTCCAACAGCGATTCTTAAATCGATTAACTTGGAATTAGCACCCCAGCAACTAGGTCTGATTATTGGCCCTAGTGGTTCGGGAAAAAGTACCTTACTAGAAATTTTGTCGGGACTAGCCGAACCCACTACTGGCGCACTCTTTTGGCGAGAACAGGAACTTATAGCCGAACAGCTACAACAATTAGCTGGGTTGGTATTTCAGTTTCCAGAACGCCACTTTTGTGGTGGTTCAATTTTAGAAGAATTGCGTTTAGGACATCCTGAGTTAGGGTCAGAACGAGTTAGACAGGCCCTGAGTGAGGTGGGATTAGAGCATTTATCGCTTTCTGCTGCTCCCCATGCTTTGAGTGGCGGTCAACAGAGGCGTTTAGCTTTGGCGGTGCAATTGATTCGCCAGCCAAATTTACTGTTATTGGATGAACCGACTGCTGGGTTAGATTGGTCAATGCGTCGGCAACTGGTAAATTTATTAGCAAAGCTGAAACAAGATTGGACACTATTGATAGTTACCCACGATGCTGGGGATCTGTTAGCGATCGCAGATCGTTGCTGGACACTCAACCACGGCGAACTAAAATCAGTAGACCCAAAGACACTGGAATCCAAAGTTAAAGAACCTCTGCCATCGGCATAAAAGGGGACTGGGGACTGGGG
>NZ_NOLI01000189.1:0-11677 GCF_002245975.1 Nostoc sp. 'Peltigera membranacea cyanobiont' 213
GTTCGCTGGGGGCGGGTTGAGGGCTTCGAGTACTTGACGGACTGATTGATAGCGATCGCTTGGTCTAGCAGACAGCATTTTATCTAATACCTGTGCCAATATAGCACTCACGTTTACTTCCCGTCGCCACTGCCAGGTAAGATTATAGGTATCAATTAATTCTTGTGGTTGTTTCCCTGTCAGTAAAACCAACATTGTTGCGGCCAAGGCGTACAAGTCGCTGTGGGGGGATACTAACCCAGTTTGCATCTGTTCTGGGGGAGCAAATCCAATCTTACCTAATAGGGTTGGTGATGGGGGAGGTGCAACTGCGCCGGGTTGGTAATATTGGGAAGCAACGGCTGCTACTACTTGTTTGACACCGCCAAAATCAATTAATACTGGCAGTTTGTCAACAGTGCGAAGCATTAAGTTATCTGGAGAAATATCTCGATGAATTACTCCCAATGAATGGATATATTCCAGCACTGGCAAAATTTGCTGCAACAATTGGCGTATTTCTGCTTCTGTAAAGCGCAAACCTTGCTGTAATCGGTTATTTAATAAAGAATTATAAGTTTCCCCTTCTACATAATCTTGCACCAAAAACAGATATTCTTTGCCCCCTAAGTTCAACCGAAGCAGTTCCCGAAAGCGCGGGATTTGGGGATGTTGCAGTTTATAGAGAACACTCGCTTCTCTCTCAAACAGTTCTTCTGCTTTTTGGACAACGTAAGCGGTTTGAACTTGGGGGGAAAATTCTTTTAAAACACAAAGTTCGCGGAAACGGTTGACATCTTCAGCTAAATAAGTGCGTCCAAAGCCACCCTGGCCAATTTGGCGCACAATTACGTAGCGATCGCCTAAAGTTATTCCCGGCTGGATACTATAACTCATGGGCGTACCCAACAAATTTTCACCACACTGGAGACAAAAGCGGCTACCTGGGGAATTTTCATGTCCTTTAGAACAATATATTTTTGTCATTTGTCATTTGTCATTTGTTATTAGTTATTACTAACTTTTCCCTAGTCCCCAATCCCCAATCCCCTTAATTGCCAGATTGTACTTTACTGACTCTATCGGCTGCGATCGCATACCAAATTTGACCGAAAGTCTTTTGATTCAGTTTCCCACGCTCCTGACCAGGAAACAACCGATCAAATTTTTCATTTGTGTCTTTGGTTAGTTGATCGATTGTATAGTTCCCAAACTGTCCCGATCGCGCTTGTCGTCTCCATGTATCGTAATCTTTTTGACTATATTTACCTAATTTACGACGAGCTTCTGTACTGAGGTTAGCCTGTTCTATTTTATTCAATAAATCGTCAGCGATACCAGACCATTCATCTCGTAAACCAGTGTCTTCCGGTTTAGATGTCAGGCTACGTCCTTTTAATTCCGGTTTTTTTGTATAAAATAAATCATCTACGAAGGGAATAAAAAATCCTTCAGTAATTTCTAGTTTTTGGCGACGATTGATAATTTCCTGGAGATTGCTATTTTTCCCTTTGTCGCTGACTGGTTTGCTACTTGGATTTGGAAATTGGGGAATTTGCGGTAATGAAATTGATGGGATAGCGATCGAAGTTACGCTCCGAATGACTGCATTTACCACCGCTAAAGTACCTGCGCCAGTTAAAACAACTAAAGCTGTTCCCCCTAAACCGATCGCAAAAGGGCGAATCCAAACAGGCCAAGATATCGGTTTAGAGATTGCTTGCGTTTTGTTTTGGAATCTACTCATAACAGCACTGGCGCGTTGTCTTCCCGGAGCAACTACCATCGTCTTAATCTTGGTGGTAATATAATTTCCAGGTGATTTAGTCGCAGTTGCCGATGGTAAATCTTTGAGGATTTGTTCGGCTCGTTGATAGCGATCGCTTGGTTTATAAGCCAGCATCTTTTTTAACACCCCTTCCAATTGGGGACTAACTCGGATTTGCTTTCCCCATCCCCAGATTCCCTGATAGCTGTCGTATAATTTTTGCGGTTCTTGCCCTGTGAGCAATACCAGCGATGTAACTGCTAAAGAATATAAATCACTACTAAAAAAGGCTTTCCCCTGCCGTAGTTGTTCTTCTGGCGCGTAGCCTTTTTTACCTAGTAATGTGTTATCTCCAACCAACTTAGTCCGCCAAAACCCTTGAGAAGCAGGTAATTGTTTGACACCACCAAAATCAATCAGCACTGGTAGATTATCAGAACGCCGCCAAATCAAATTGTCGGGAGAGATATCACGGTGAACTACATCTTGCGAGTGGATGTAAGATAATACAGGTAAAATCTGTTGCAGTAGGGTGATTACTTCTTCTTCACTAAAAGTCTTTCCTTGACTTTCGCGTTGTTCTAATAATTGGTAGTAATTATCACCATCCACATAATCTTGTACTAGAAAGAAAAAATCTTTAGTGCCTATCTTCACTTGTAGCGAGGCGTGAAAACGCGGAATCTGTGGATGCTGGAGTTTTTTCAGGACATTTGCTTCTCGCTCAAATAGCTCTTTAGCTTTTTGTAAATCTTGATGTTCTTGGACTTGGGGTGCAAATTCCTTCAGCACACAGGTTTGATGGGATTTACTTATATCCTCCGCCAAATAAGTGCGTCCAAAGCCACCCTGCCCTAGATGACGGATAATTTGATAGCGATTATCCACCACCTGCCCCACAGCAAGAGGTAATGGCTCACCACAAAGGGTACAAAAGCGATTACTACCATTATTTGTGTGTTGTTTACTGCAATAGAGCTGCATGGTGCTGAAGGATAAGTTAAGGTTTTATTGAATAATTACAACGCGCATACCCTCATTTTCGGATATCCTACGAATTACGAATTACGAATTACGAATTACGAATTATTTTAACGGTGTTGGTTCTATTTCAAGATAAACAAGAAGCGTCATGAACCGCAAACTACGACAGCAGCAAGTCATTAAAGCATTTGAAGATTTTTTGTCTACTCCCCTAGAAACGATATTGCAACGGCATCTCAATACTCAAACTTCGGCAGCTTTAACTTTATTTCATGATGTGGCGGCTAATGTACCTGCCTACAAAGCTTTTTTAGCAGAAAGGGAAATTAATCCCGCGACTATTCAAACCTTGGAGGAGTTTCAAAAACTCCCAGCGATCGCTAAACAAAATTATATACTGCGTTACCCTTTAGCTGACTTGTGCCGCAACGGGCAATTAGAAGCGTGCGACATGATAGCTGCTTCATCAGGTTCCAGTGGTAAACCGACATTTTGGCCTCGTTTTTTCACAGATGAACTCCAAATAGCCACACGCTTTGAACAGATTTTTCACGATAGTTTTTATTCAGATACCAGACGTACCCTAGCAGTTATTTGTTTCACTTTGGGCACTTGGGTAGGTGGAATATTCACTACTAATTGCTGTCGTTATCTTGCCAGCAAAGGTTATCTCATCACTATAATTACTCCTGGTAACAACAAAGAAGAAATCTTGCGAGTTGTCCAAGAATTAGGTTCAGCATTTGAGCAAGTTGTATTATTGGGATACCCGCCATTTTTAAAAGATGTGATTGATACTGGTATCGCTCGTGGTGTGGAGTGGCAGCAATATCAGATTAAATTAGTCATGGCGGGAGAAGTATTTAGTGAAGAATGGCGGAGTTTAGTTGGTGAAAGAGTTGGTTCACAAAATCCTTGCTCTGATTTTGCATCACTTTACGGTACTGCGGATGCGGGAGTTTTGGGTAATGAAACACCGTTAAGTATCTGCATTCGCCGTTTTTTGGCGCAAAATCCCGATGCAGCTAGAGCTTTATTTGGAGAATCACGTTTACCCACGCTAGTACAATACGATCCCTTCACTCGCTTTTTTGAAGTTCGCGACGGCGGATTGCTATTTTCTGGAGATAACGGTATTCCCTTAGTGCGTTATGACATCTTGGATACTGGCGGGATAATTAGTTATGATGCCATGCTGCAATTTTTAGCAGAATGGGGATTTAACCCGCTCGAAAATCTGCGTTCTGATACTCAACAATCACCTAGAGGTATTCATCAGCTACCTTTCGTTTATGTATTCGGCCGTTCTAACTTTACAGTTTCCTATTTTGGCGCAAATATCTATCCAGAAAATGTGACGGTGGGATTAGAGCAACCAGTAATTCAAAAATGGGTAACGGGTAAATTTGTGTTGCAGGTGAAGGAAGATGCAGACAAGAACCGATTTTTATCTGTGGTTGTGGAGTTAGCGCCAGGAGTAGAGGGGAGTGAAGATAAAAGAGAAGCGATCGCATTTTCTATTCTTTCACAACTGCTACGCCTAAATAGCGAGTTTGCTAATTATGTTCCCGTAGAATACCAAACACCACAAGTTACATTAGCCCCAATGGGTGATTCCGAATATTTCCCCATTGGAGTGAAACATCGTTATACCCGTCAATAGGGAATGGGACAATAGTTTTCAGTTAAATGCAATTCATCGCTGCAATCAAAAAAGCGATCGCATTTCCGTCCTGTTTACAATATCTGTTTTACCAGGTGCGGAATAGACTAATAACTTTCCTAACTCAGCCCTCTTCAAAGGTACTCACGCAAGAAATCAAAAGGATCGTCTTCCCAACAAGGCTCAGGTATCAGCCAAAACAAACTACCGCTAATGTCGGCTTCAATCTCATCACCGTCGTCTCGATCGAATAGTTCTATCAAAGCTGTCCAATCACGTTCTCTCAAAGACGTTAACGATGGGGCATATACCTGGAAATTATTTGAGTATTTCACGCGTAAAGTTGTGCTTGACAGCCGTAAAAATTTAGTATAAAAACTTGTAAATAATCAGATTTTAGATTTGACAACCGCAGTTAAATAGTTAATTTAATACTATTAAATATGGGCTACTCTTATCAGTGTCTCATAATTTAAATAGGACTGCTATAGTATTTATTACATAATTACAAGCTGAATTTACTCAGACCGGAAAAATCCTTAAGGCTGTGATTCGACTAATTCCACTCCAAACACTTCAGCAAAGTACTGTGCTACATAAAGACGCACTTCTTGACAAGTAATACCTGGAATCCATTCGGCTAAACTACCTACAGGTTTATCAGAAATACCGCAGGGTACAATGCGCTCAAAGCCTGTCATGTCTGGACAAACATTTAATGCAAAGCCGTGCATGGTAATCCAACGGCTGACTTTAATCCCAATAGCCGCAACTTTTCGCCCTTGTAACCAAACGCCAGTAAAAGCCGGAATTCTTTCTCCCTGTAATCCATAAACTGCTAATACGCGAATAATTACTTCTTCGAGTTGGCGTAAGTACCAATGAAGGTCTTTACGATAATGTTGCAGATTTAAAATTGGATATCCCACAAGTTGACCGGGACAATGGTAAGTAACCTCGCCGCCTCGTTCAACTCGATGCACATCATATTGCTCTTTGTCAATATCAAACTTGAGAAAATCTGAGTTGCTTCCTTGCCCTAGAGTGTAAACGGGTGGATGTTCTAGCAAAATTAACACGTCATCTAGACTGAGGTCATGGATGCGGTCAGTGAGGAGCGATCGCTGCCATCCATGAGCATCTAAGTAAGGCATTAATCCTTGATTATACAGTAAACAACGATTGTTGTGTGCTTTCATACTATGGATCGTGCCAAAAATCAACTGATATTAGGAACAAAATATATTGCAATTTACAGGATTGGAGCCAAAAAATGTCAAGATTTGCAAAGGATTTTAAAGGAAAGTCAAGGGAACATGCATTAGAAAATACAAAGTGCTAGTTTGAATATACAACCTCAATAGGTTTTAGGAGGAATTCTCTGCAATAAGCATCATGCCAAGACAATTAAGAACGATGCACTGGCTGATGACTCTAATAATCTTGTTTGCATTTCAAACAAGATCGACTTCTACAAATACTCGTGTTCTCCATCGACAGTGAGTAAACCTCAACCGAACACAGAAGGAGCAACTATCAACAGTTCTGTAAGCCTTGTTTTAATAGAGATCGTAGTTACGGCAGCAACTACTCAAATTTCCTCACCAAATAGTTCTATGTGGAAATCCAATTGGATATCAGCGCAGAGATGAGGAGGATAATTCAGGGTATAATAAGCAAAAACTTAGATGCAGTAAGCTTAGAGATGGCTTACCAGCAGTACATAAAAACAGTTCACAATTTGTTTTGGCGGGAGTAATAGACCTTACCGCAATTTCTTTTCATACAAAGCAAATTCACACATCAAATATTCAGTGGGAGAGTTTACATGAAGCTTGTCATCCACAGCAAAAATATTGAAATCACCGATGCGATTCGGGAATATGTACATCAAAAGATTGAAAAAGCAGCTAGTCACTTTCAGAGCATCACAAATGAAGTGGATGTGCATCTTAGCGTAGCCCGTAATCCTCGAATTAATACTAGACAAGCAGCTGAAGTAACTATTTACGCTAATGGTAGCGTTATCCGTGCCGAGGAAAGTAGCGAAAATTTATATGCCAGCATTGACTTAGTTGCAGATAAAATTGCCCGTCAACTGCGGAAATACAAAGAACGTCGTCAAGACCAGAAAACTCATACCCAACCAACAGAAGTAGTTGTTGCAGAGTCAGTAGTTACAGATTTAATTGGCGATCGCACCCCCGAACTACCTAACGAAGTCGTCCGCACCAAATATTTTTCCATGCCACCGATGACCCTTGCAGAAGCCCTGGAACAACTGCAACTCGTAGGACACGACTTTTATATGTTCCGCAATTCTGAAACTGGAGAGATTAATGTAATTTACGAACGCAACCACGGCGGTTATGGTGTAATCCATCCCCGCAATGGTAACGGTCATACAAACGGCAAGAATGGCAAGTCGAGCCACACTAATATTGTCATGCCGGAAAAGTTGCATTCTAAATAGGGACTGGGGACTGGGAAAGAGTTTCTTATTCCCAATCCCCAATTCTCTCACTTCACAAGCTGTTGCAAAGTTTTCAGTGCTTCTTCAACATGACCTTTAAAGTTAAACATTGAATCAAACACGTATTGCACAACTCCTTGTTGGTCAATGACGTAAGTAACGCGACCAGGGAATAAGCCAAAGGCTGCTGTTGCGCCATATAGCTTCCGTACTTGGTCGCCTTTGTCAGTTAACAGGGTAAAAGGTAGATTATATTTTGCAGCAAATTTTTGGTGAGATTCGCTAGAGTCAGCACTCACACCGACAACTTCAGCGCCAGTACTTTTAAACACTTCATATTGATCGCGAAAAGCGCAAGATTCAGCCGTACATCCGGGTGTGTCATCCTTGGGATAAAAATATAGGACAACAGCTTTTGTACCACGAAAATCTTGGAGACTAACTATTGAGCCGTTTTGAGCAGGTAAAGTGAAATTAGGAGCGGTATCTCCAACTTTGACTGGCATAACAATTGGTGGTAATTATTTAACAAAATTTTACCTTGTATCCGAGTATATAAATTTTGCTTGATTAGCTGCATCAGGCGGGGTAGCTTAGATACTCATCAAAGAAAAAATTCTCTTTATGCGCCTGACTTCACTGGATGTTTTTCGCGGCATTACGATCGCTGCTATGATTCTCGTCAATATGGCGGGAGTCGCAGATGATGTATATCCTCCCTTAGCCCACGCCGATTGGCATGGTTGCACGCCAACTGATTTGGTATTCCCCTTCTTTCTCTTCATTGTTGGTGTAGCAATGACTTTCTCGCTGTCAAAGTACACCAAAGACAATAAACCCACCTCAACTGTTTACTGGCGGATATTACGCCGTGCCGCTATTCTCTTTGCCTTGGGATTCCTACTAAATGGCTTTTGGAATCAAGGTATTTGGACTTTTGACTTGAGTAGCATCCGCATTATGGGAGTGTTACAACGCATCAGTATTACCTATCTATTGGCTTCCTTGATAGTTCTCAACCTGACGCGCAAAGGTCAATGGATACTTGCAGTAGTAATACTCATTGGTTACTGGCTAACGATGATGTATCTACCAGTACCCGATTATGGCGCGGGAGTTTTGACACGAGAAGGTAATTTTGGCGCTTATATTGACCGAATGATTATTCCCAAAGGACATCTATATAAAGGTGATGGTTTCAACTTTATGGGAGATCCAGAGGGATTGTTCAGTACTATTCCCGCAATAGCAAGTGTTCTAGCTGGCTACTTTACGGGTCAATGGATACGCACCCAACCTGTACAATCACGTACAAGTATCGGCTTAGGATTATTTGGAATTGGTTGTTTAATTATCGGTTGGGCGTGGGGATGGACATTCCCCATCAACAAAAAGCTGTGGACAAGTTCTTATGTCGTCTTGACAACCGGTTGGGCGTTACTTTTGCTAGCAGCTTGTTATGAACTCATTGAAGTCCGGCTAAATCGTCGCTGGAGTAAACCTTTTGAAATTATGGGCTTAAATGCGATCGCACTTTTCGTTCCATCCGTTTTGTTGATTAAAATCCTAGTGAAAACCACTGTTGGCACGGGTAAAGATGCTCCCAGTACCTACAATTGGATTTACCATAATTTTTTCGCATCTTGGGCAGGAGTTCTGAATGGTTCTCTGTTATTTGCCATAGTCACCGTATTGTTATGGTGGGCTGTTGGTGTTCTGATGTATCAACAACGTTGGTTTCTCAAGGTGTAAATTTGAAACCAGGCATTAGAAAATGAAGATTTTGTTTGTTAGTTAGTTTTAGTGTTATCAAGGTTACAACAGGTATCAAATGATAGATTTGTAACTCTTTAGGAACAAAGGCAATCGCAGCTTTATCTATACTCTTAATCAACTCATTTCCGTTCTTTTTACGGAACTGATAAAAGTTCTGGTGTCTCGCTTCTTGAATTCTGAATAAAGAAGCGCATACAGACTTATCTGTGCGTTGAAAATTCTTATTTCTTCTAATTCACTAAATTAATCCATAGAAAAATTGTGAGGTAATGGATGCGTCGCATAAAATTTTGGGTATTTTTGCCAGCTACCCTGATATTCGGCTGTTCAAATCAACTGTTTCAATCTAGCCCATCTGTAGCAAACTCTAATCCAGCAGTAGTTGAACCAACCAGTCCAATTTTATTAGCAAAAGCGAGTTACCTTTCACCACTTGAACAACAGGTAATTGTTGAAACAAATAAGGTACGAACAAATCCCAAAGCATACCTTCCGATTATAGAAAACTATAGGAAACGCTTTGAGGGGAATCGAGTCAAAATTGCTAATAATACCTATTTACGAACTCAAGAAGGAGTCAAAGCAGTCGATGAAGCGATCGCATTCCTGAAATCTGCACGTCCTGTAGGAGCCTTGAGTGCCTCGAAAGGGATGTCTTTAGGAGCAAAAGACCATGTTAAAGACCAAGGCCCAAAAGGTGCTATAGGTCATGATGGTAGCGATGGTAGCAACCCCTTTAATCGCATCAACCGCTATGGTAGATGGGAAACAACCGCAGGCGAAAATATCAGTTATGGGCCAAACACTGCCCAAGATATAGTCATGCAATTAATTATTGATGATGGCGTGCGCGATCGCGGTCATAGAAAAAATATTTTTAACGACGCTTTTAAAGTATCTGGCGTTGCTTATGGAACTCACAAATCATATAGAACAATTTGTGTAATTGACTATGCTGGCGGGTATAGGGAAAAATAATTTGAGATAGCGAGTGGGGACAATCCAGTTCGGTTAAGATCCCCCCGCCTTCTTTTTGCAAATAGTAACCATTCCGGGGCAGCAATCAGATGGTGATATTATCGTCCCCTTGCTGATTAATAGCTAATCGCAAAATTGATAATCCTAAAATTATCAAAAATAGCACTAGCCCAATTGTACAAGCATAGCTAATTTCCAAGTTACCAAAAGCTTGCTCGTATAGATAATAAACAATCGTTTTAGAACTGCTGAGTGGCCCTCCTTGGGTCATAATATATACTTCTTCAAAAACTTTGGTGGCAGAAATAGCCGAAATCACTGCTACTAATGCTAAATATGGCTTCATCAAAGGTATGGTAATATCCCAATGTTTATTGATACCATCAGATCCATCAATAGCTGCGGCTTCATACACATCAGCAGGAATTGATTGCAACCCCGCTAAATAAATTACCATGTAGTAGCCTAGTCCTTTCCATACGGTGACAGCCATGACGCTGGCAAGAGAAATTGGTACAATACCAAAAATTTTTGCTGGGCTAGTTAACCAAGGAATACCTTCTGGAAAAAGCCCCAAAGCTTTTAGTAACTGATTGAGTAATCCGTTTTCTGCATACAGCCATTTCCAAGCTATTCCTGCAACCACCATTGAAATTACCACTGGGGTGTAGTAAGCTGCCCTAAACCAATTCATCCCCCGCAGTTTTTGATTTACCAAAATTGCCAGCACTAAGGGAGCAATTACCAAAATTGGGACTACACCCACAAGATATAAAAACGTGTTTTCCAAGGTTTTCCAAAAAACTGCATCCTTCCAAAGCTTGAAAAAGTTGGCGAAACCGATCCATTGTGGCGGCTGGGCGATATCTTCATAGCTAGTAAAGCTGAGGTAAAACGCTTGCAGTGCGGGCAAAAAGACAGTCAACCCCAAAAGAATCAAGGCGGGTAGTAAAAATAAATAAGGGGTAAGGCGCTGTTTGATGAATATCCAATTTTTAGGTGTCAATTGATTCATATAAGGTCTAATAGTTGTTTTCCCTTTGTCAGCAATAATTTGGGGATGTGAGTAGATTTAAGCTTCAATATTCTAAAGGCATATATTTGCAATCTGCTGTCATAACTCAGAGATAAACGACGATGGAAACTCAGCACAACCCGCCAATTGAACATCAAAATGTCCCCATAAACCACCGTGGGCTACATGAATTTTTGTATAGTTCTGATGACGAACACACCGCCACTGAGGTGAGTATAACCCCTGAACTGGCAAACAATGGTACTGAAATCATTGACCTTGAAGCTTGGAGTGCATCTGCTCAGAACGCTAAAATTGCAGGTGTTTACGCAGTATTAGATGTAGAACGCTGCGTGCAGTATATTGGCTATTCTCGGAATGTGTTGCTTTCGCTAAATAGTCATGTCACCCAAAATGGTCAGCAAAAGTGCGCTTTTGTGCGCGTGCAAGCATTCAAGTTTCCCAAGCGTCAAGATATGGAAGATTTGCGAGATGCGTGGATAGCAGAACTCGAAACCACACCACCTGGTAATGCAACCGATAGCGAAATGTGGGCTAGTACGGTAGGGGAAGCTGCAAAGGCGGTAATGTCGGAGGTGGAACGTCAAGCTTATGAGGAGAAAAAGCTAAAACTGCGGAAAGCAATGGCTGATACAAGCCTCTCTAAAGAGTTAGAAACAATAGATGCGAGTATAGCCGAACGTCAGCGTCAGCTTGAAGCTGCTGTGACAAATGATGACTGGAGTGTAATTATCGACGCACAGACACAAGAAACGAAGTCTTAGGATGAGGTTGAGTCTTCTCGATATTTCCCACTTGGATAGCCCATTATTCTGTAAAAGGATGGGCTATACAGGTGTTTAGATCAATGTATAGTGAGGCAAAAACTGATTGGCTATAGGACTAGTATTTGATTTATGAAAAGATACGTAGGGTGTGTTAGCGACAGCGTAACGCACCATCATCAAGGGTTTGGTGCGTTACGAACTGCGTTCTAACACACCCTACAATACCTAGTTTTGTTCAAAAATCAAATATGAT
>NZ_NOLI01000019.1:0-81180 GCF_002245975.1 Nostoc sp. 'Peltigera membranacea cyanobiont' 213
TGGTGGAAGGGGTGCATCAAGATGTTGTGTTCTGCTTGGAACACGATCATGAAGTTGAATGTTCCTGAGATACCCAAGGGCATACCGTCAGAGAAGGAACCTTGTCCGATGGGGTATACCAAGAATACTGCGGTTGCTGCTGCTACTGGAGCCGAATATGCAATAGCAATCCAAGGACGCATTCCTAAACGGTAGGATAGTTCCCATTCACGACCCATGTAGCAGAATATGCCAATCAGGAAGTGAAAAACTACCAACTGGTAAGGACCGCCGTTGTACAACCACTCATCTAAGGATGCTGCTTCCCAAATTGGGTAGAAGTGCAAGCCAATGGCGTTGGAGGAAGGTACTACTGCACCAGAGATGATGTTGTTTCCGTAGATTAAGGAACCTGCTACAGGTTCGCGGATACCATCGATGTCTACTGGTGGTGCGGCGATGAAGGCGACTACGAAGCAAGCTGTGGCGGCTAGCAAGGTGGGGATCATGACTACGCCGAACCAACCGATGTAAATCCGGTTGTTGGTGCTGGTGATCCACTCACAGAATCTATCCCATACGTTGGCGCTTTCGCGGCGTTGTAAGGTTGCTGTCATGGTTTTATAAGTGCGGTTTGTTGTTTATGAATCAGGCTCGTTTGTCTTTGCCTGTGAATACACTATAGACTCCTTTACAATTTTTAATCAAGTTTTATTACTTGAGTAAAGCTGATAAAATCTATTAGTTTTACTTATTAAAATGCAAGTAACCAAGTCAGGATATGCCCAAGCTGTCTTTTGTCTGACATCACTATATATATAGGATTCCGATTTGATTTCTGAAAACATACTGAAACTGGAAAGCCTCTTTTATAAGGGTTTCATCTGAAATCTTGTTCAAAAATCAGAGATGAGTCCTATATGTTATGGAAATTCTGATTCTATTGCCTACCAATCTGGGAATAATAGCTTTGTAGATTACCGCTATTCCAAAAAAAATTAACCCTCGGCTTATCACTGGGGGCTTCTTTTGTTTGGCAAAATGGCATATCTATAAATTAGACGGTTGCTATGGTATTTGAGTAGGATACATTCCATGCGAAAAAGTACTGACTTGCATTACCCCTGGCTAACTACCAGGGGTTTTTATTGAAAGTTTTACTGAAATATTGCACCATTCCGAATAACCGTAAGATTAGCCGCTTGGTATGAGTTGATTCTAGAATTCCGTACTTTTCTCAATATTCTAGAGCTTTTGTATATAAAGCGATGGCTTCGCCGCGCCGTAGGCATCGCACGATATTTTCTAATAACAAATACAAGACCAATTTTTTTCTAATAGTATAGCTTGTATTGATTGCCTCATGAGGCTTCTAGCGATCGCCCTCCCGGAAAGTGACAGAAGAGGGGTAATGAAGTAAAGTGGGCGGCTTTCAACGCGATCGCATTTCTTGCCTTAACCGAACAGTATTGAGCGGTTATTCTCAGGGGAAAATTAGACTTTAGAGCAGTTGTTTAAAAAAACAGGTTTGCCGCCTTGCTCAAGAGATACTGTTAGTGCAGCCAGAATTTCTACTAACTGTGTGCCTACCCACCCAGATGAAATCTCTGAGGGAGTATTGTTTAGAATAGAGACAACAAAGGTGGAGCAAACTCGCCCCAATGGTTCACCTGGCTCTAATTCCAGCACCACCTGCTTTTGATTTACCGGAATAAAATGATTACCCTGCTGTTCAAATTCCCCATATAGAAGCGTTAGAGGTGATGACTGCAACATTTCATCAAAAATCAAACTACCAAGGCTACCTACAATCCCCAGCCGTCGCTGCTTATCAGTATTCAGCCAGCACAAATGAATATAAGCTTGAAAGCCATCTGGGTATGTCAGTGTCAACCATACTAGATCGGCTAAACCTTGAGGCACAGGACAATTTGTATCTTTCTTCCCCTCTGCTCCCCTGCTCCCCTGCTCCCCTGCTCCCTGTAGCCACACCGTACCCGTTGCTTGTACTTTTACAGGAATCTGACCCAGCCAAGCGTTAAAGATAGCAATATCGTGAATAGCTAAGTCCCACAGCGCATCAACATCTTGGCGGACAGGCCCCAAATGGGTGCGCGTCGCATAGCCATAGCGTAAATAACCTAATTTACCCGCTTGTACTACAGTTTGCCCTTGCTCAACTGCTGGGTGAAATAAATAAGTGTGGTCAACCATAAGTATTAAATGATGCTGCTCTGCCAATAGGCAAAGTTCCCGACATTCTGCGGGATCGAGAGTTAGGGGTTTTTCAGCTAAAACATGGTATCCCTGTTTGAGAGCGTCTTTAATTAAAGCATAGTGAGTGATAGCTGGAGTTGCGATCGCAACTCCTGTCAATCCTGGTACTTTTTTTAAATCTTCCCACTCGGTTGTCAATATTACATTTTCATCTAAATTAAACTGCTGTTTTACCGCCGCTAATCGTTCTGGATGAGGATCTACTACCGCAACTACATCGACTTGGGGATGTCCTAAGAAATTCCGCAGCAGATGCACTCCCCAACGCCCAACTCCGATAACAGCAATTTTAATTTGGTTTGTCATTTGTTATTTTTCATTAGTTATTTGTCATTTGTCATTTGTATACAAAGGACTAGGGACAAATGACCGCTGACAATCAACTGATTATCGGCTAATCGCTCTTATTTTAAGCTCAGGGTATTTGCGGGTTAGGTATTGCTAAAAAAGCCACCTTCGCTGCGGCTTGTTCAGCAGCTTTGATCGATCGCCCCTTACCAACTCCTAGTTTGTTTCCGTGCAACCACACTTCAGCCATAAAACGTTCTTGATTACGATGCGGTTGAGTGACTTCCACAACCCGATATTCTGGTAAAACTTTAAATTGCGCCTGAGTCCATTCTTGGAGAGCAGCTTTGTAATTAAGTCTGGCAGGATCGAGGCGAATTTCTGTTGTTAGTTCTTGGAAGTGGGGATCTAGCCAAGAGCGGATCAATACCAGATTTTGAGTACTTAAGTAAAGCGCACCCAAAACTGCTTCAAAAGCATCTGCTAGTCGTGACTCTTGACCAACTTTATCAGCCGTAGCGCTACCGGCGACTAGCAAGTATAACTCTAAACCATAAACTCTGGCTAATTGGGCGAGAATGCGATCGCTCACCAACACCGAACGAATTGCTGCAAAATCCCCTACCGGACAATCGGGATAATTTTCCCACAACACAACAGCCGACACCAGCCGCACCACTGCATCGCCAACAAACTCCAGTTGTTCATAATTTGCCGAATCAGAGACAGTGGGATGAGTTAGCGCTAAATCTAGCAGTTCCCACTTTATAGGTGCTTCTAGCGACAAACCAAATTTTTGGACTAAACTTTCGAGTTGCCGTTGACGGCGTGGATAGGCAAGGGGCATTACGTGACAAGGGGAAGGGGGCAAGAGGCAGGGGAGCAGAGGAAGGTAACTATCTATCTTATATCTCTAAAGTTCTTGGACTATCACTTTAACAACTTTTTGCTACTTCTCTCTATCTAGCTTCTCTTGAATAGCTTGACGGCAAAACTCAGGAGGATCATCTTTAGCTTTTACGATTTAATCCTAATTTCTGTAATGCACGACACATTGCACTTCGCCCTACCCAGTTGCCAGTCTTGTCTGCAAATAATTCACATAACTTTATCAATGTTGCATCTGGATATGCTTCAATTAATTCTCTTAACTCTATATCAGCATTTGTCAGATGACTAATTGTGGTTTTCCTCGCGGCTTGGGCTATAAATTTCCTTCAAGTTTTTGTTGTTTTACAAGCTTTTGTACTAAACTCTTTGTGACGGAAAATATGTTAGCTACTTTCCTGATTGAGATGTTTTTCTGGAGATGTGGTGCAACTATTTTTTCTCAAAGCTCGACAGAGTATGACTTCATTTAAAAGTATTTATATTTTAGTCTAGTGTACCTCATTACAGATAGAAGTGCTGTAAGCCAAATGATGAATGAATCACCAGACAAAATCCGTACAAAAAATAATAGAGTATAAACCGTGAAAGGTTCATACTCCATTGCAGGGGAAAGAGCAGTACATAAGCCGGGTTCTGTTCTCTTGCGAGGGCAGTTATCTATCTGGGACGCTTGTTACCAAACGCCTCTAGCGGCTCTCATTGAGCGGAACTGGTAAAAAACCAACCGTAGTTCCTATCGCCTTGCTCCCAACCGGGGTTTACCGAGCCAGCACCTCTCGATACTGCTGGTGCGCTCTTACCGCACCTTTGCACCCTTACCAGATCAATTAAAAATGTAAAATTAATCTGACGGTATCTTTCTGTGGCACTATCCTCACGATCGCTCGCACTGGACGTTATCCAGCAAGTTTGGTTTTTCGGGAGTCCGGACTTTCCTCAAACCAGTAACTATGACTGATCTGCAACCGCCTGCGTCTACTCTCTCCTTAGATCCAGTGTAATCTTGGATGGCATAGTCTGTCTGGTTGCTATTGCTTTTTTTTATTCCAAGGTAAAGCGTAAGTCCAAGGTAGTTTCTTGACTGTGAAAGGACAATTGATAATACTAATGGGAGGAAAATCACGGCCTGGGGATAGACCTAAACGCACTTCAGATACTCTAAGCACCAATTGCAGAGAGAAGTCTAACTCCTTTCTTCTGTTAATAAAGTCGTTGTACAACTTTTTTTGCCCTTTTTGTAGCCCGTTGATATCAATTAGTGGTTTTTTCGCTGAATAGGTTCCAGCTTCTTTATCGCGCTCGAATACATCTTCTGCTGTCACTGTTTCAGAAAGTGTTTTGTTGGGAGCAATCAGGCTAGGACTTTGGGGTACTGCTAAGTCGCGGGTTAAGTCTGGTGATTTCCGAATTACACGGCGCGATTGCTTGCTATGTTCAACTACTAAAGAACTGTTGTCCCAATCAACGTATAGGGCAATATTATCAGATTTATTTTCAATGCTAATTCCTAAATCTTTCAGATCGTCTATCGGATATGAAGGTTTGAGTTTAAAGGAAATCCCAATTTTATCGTCGAGATTTTGTTCTTTGAGTTGCTCGTCAACGATTCCTTTTTTAAACTCAAACTTAATTTGATCGTCGATGGATTCAACCATGCGGTTAAAAACATAGGCAACACCGATAATATAAACAGTCAAAACTATTAAATTCTGGTCGCTACTCCTCATAAATTATAATATTAACTCCCAGTACTAATGAATGTATATTCGATTCGTCGCCCATCTGCAATTATTAATTACGCTTAATTGTTACAGAATTTTGCAGCCAACCCCGTTGCCAAAAAAAGAATAGCAGACTAAGTGCGATCGCAGCCATTACTGCCCAACAAAGTGGATAGCCCCAATACCAATTCAACTCAGGCATATTATATGGCGATTTTTCGGTATTGAAATTCATACCATATATTCCGGCAATAAAAGTCAGTGGAATAAAAATTGTTGAAACTATCGTTAGTACCTTCATGATTTCATTCATTTTATTACTCACTGCCGAGAGGTACACATCCATTAATCCAGATGCTAGTTCTCGATAAGTTTCCACCATATCCATTACTTGCACTGTATGGTCATAACAATCTCGCAAGTAGATTCGCACTTCTTCGCCAATCAGTTCGCTACCATCTCGAATCAAAGAATTAATTGCATCTCGCTGCGGCCAGATAGCACGACGTAGTTGCAGTAGTTCTCGCCTAATTTGATAAATATTTTGTAGTGTTTGCGGAGTAGGTCTGACTATGACCTCCTCTTCTAACTCTTCGATTCGCTCCCCATAAAGCTCTAGCACTGGGAAAAAGCCATCAATAATTGCATCTAACACAGCGTAAGCTAAATAATCGGCTCCTTGTTTGCGAATGATCCCTTTGCTTTTTTCAATTCGCGATCGCACTCCTTCAAAACAATCATGTTCTGGTTCTTCTTGTACTGTTAGCAAATAATTTTTACTTAATATCAAACTCACTTGCTCGCTGTAAAAACCACATTCTCTTTCCTTTGGTACTACCATCCGAGCAATGAATAGCAATTGGTCTTCATAATCCTCTGTTTTGGGGCGCTCTGGCACATTAACTATATCTTCTAAAACTAGAGGATGTAACTCAAAAACTTTACCCAATCGTTGTAATATATCTTGACTGCCTAAACCTTGTACGTCTACCCAAGAAACGGATTCCATCTCCAGATATGGAACACACTCCTCTGGGGTTGCTATTTGTTCGCGGATGAAATTGGTTTGGTTATAGTCAATCAAAAAAATTATCGGTGGTGGAGCGTCTTCATCAATAAAAATGGTTCCAGGTATAGTCCCTGGTCGGTGATGGAACTCATCTTCATATAGCTTGGTTACTATTTTGGGAAGACGACGCAATTTTCGTACCATGCAATATTACCTAACATTGGGAATTGAGAATTGGGAATTGGGAATTGGGCATTGGGTATTGGGTATTGGGTATTGGACAAGTTACTCTTTTCTCAGTGCTTCGTAAAGAAATAAGATTTCCTACTCGGCACTTATGAGGCACTTTGATTTCTTTCAGCTTTTGCTATTAATATTACAAAAATTAATACAAAGACTGTGATTTTTAGATTACGCAGTTATTTAGGTTGGGGAATTTAGGAATCAGCATTTTTTAGTGGTTAGTTGTATTCACGACTAATTACTGATAACCATGATGATTATTTCTATTTATGCCCAGCTACTTCCCAGCAATAGAGATAACATATCGGCTCTGAATCAGCAATGCTATAAAAAAACAGTTTGTCTTGACAAGACAAACTGTTGAAAAAATATTTATCTGGGTGAGCAGAAGTTAGAACATGCCCATGCCACCCATGCCGCCCATACCACCCATGCCGCCCATACCACCCATGCCGCCCATACCGCCCATGTCAGGGGCAGCAGCAGCAGATTTCTTCTCTGGTTTTTCAACAACGATCGCTTCGGTAGTTAAGACCAAACCAGCAATGGAACCAGCGTTTTGCAAAGCTGAACGCACAACTTTGGCAGGGTCGATAATACCAGCCGCGATCAAGTCTTCAAATTCGCCGGTTGCAGCGTTGTAGCCAATGTTGAACTCACTTTCTCGGACTTTAGAGACGATCACAGAACCTTCAGCACCGGCGTTATCTGCTATTTGACGCAAGGGAGCTTCTAGCGCTCGTCCGACTATATCAGCCCCAATTTTTTCTTCTTCATTTTCTAGGCTGTTTTTAATCGCTTCTACCGCCTTGGCTAAGTGAATTAAAGTCGTCCCACCACCAGGAACAATACCTTCTTCCACCGCAGCTTTAGTAGCGTTCAGCGCGTCTTCAATCCGCAGTTTGCGGTCTTTGAGTTCGGTTTCGGTTGCTGCACCGACTTTAATCACTGCCACGCCGCCAGCAAGCTTGGCGATGCGTTCTTGGAGTTTTTCTTGGTCGTATTCAGAATCGGTTTCTTCCAGCTGTTTGCGAATTTGAGCAATCCGCTTTTGTACCTCTGGCTTGGTGACACTGCCAGCGACAATGGTGGTGCTTTCTTTGTCAATGGTGATTTTGCGGGCAGTTCCCAGCGCTTCTAAAGCAGCGGTATCCAAGCTTAAGCCGATTTCTTCCGAAATCAACTGTCCATCGGTGAGAATCGCAATATCTTCTAACAAAGCTTTGCGGCGATCGCCAAATCCAGGTGCTTTAATAGCAGCAACGGCTAGTACACCCCGCGCTTTGTTCACTACCAAAGTTGCCAAGGCATCACCTTCGACATCTTCAGCGATAATTAACAAGGGCTGACCAGAACGGGCGACTTTTTCCAAGATTGGCACTAAATCTTGAATGCTGCTGATTTTTTTATCTGTCACCAAGATTCGGGCGTTTTCAAATTCTACGATTTGCCGCTCGTTGTTGGTGACGAAGTAGGGTGAAATGTAACCCCTGTCAATCTGCATCCCTTCAACTACTTCTAGTTCAGTTGTGAGAGATTTAGATTCTTCAACGGTAATGACACCATCTTTGGTGACTTTTTCCATTGCTTGGGCTAACATTTGGCCAACTTCTTCATCGTTACCAGCAGAGACAGTGGCAACTTGAGCGATCGCACTTCCTTCTACTGGCTTGGCTACCCTGGCAATTTCTTTTACCAGTGCCTCAATAGTTTTGTCGATCCCGCGTCTCAAGCTAACTGGGTTACTACCCGCCGCGACGTTCTTCAAACCTTCTCGAATCAAGGCTTGTGCCAAAACGGTAGCGGTGGTTGTACCATCCCCAGCCACATCTTTAGTTTTTGAGGCTACTTCCTGGATGAGTCTTGCACCAGTATTTTCTAAAGGATCTTCTAATTCAATTTCCTTGGCAACAGTGATACCATCATTGACAATTTGAGGTGCGCCAAATTTTTTCTCTAAAAGCACATTACGACCTTTAGGCCCCAAGGTGATTTTTACGGCATCAGCAAGGGCGTTAACACCCCTTTCGAGAGCTCGCCGCGATTCCTCATTAAATGCAATAATTTTCGCCATGTTTTATTTCTCCAGCGCTTCCATTAGACAATTTAGCACTCACAGAGCAAGAGTGCTAATCTCTCAAGCGGCTCAAGTTACAAATGGAAATAAAAAAAATTGATTAATATACAGGTGATGCTCATATTAGATACTGGCAGTAATGCTTGAATTGGGAGATGAATCTAGACAACTCCCTTAAGTCCCTTGGTATTGCCGACCCTAGCGGCACCGGCTGGTTGGCGGTAGTATTTACGTTTCTCTTAGCTTGGGTTGTAACCTGGCGTTTAATTCCGACAATCCGCAAATTCGCCTTGCGGGTAGGCTGGGCTGACCAACCCAACGCCCGACGACTCAACCGAGAACCTTTACCCAATGCAGGGGGGCTGGCTATCTACGCGGGTGTAATTGCCGCGCTGGTATTAGCTAGCCTTTTACGACCGATCGAACTCCAAAACGTATTGGCTCAGGTGCTCACTATTCTGTTGGGGGGTTCGATATTAGTCCTTGTGGGCTTTATCGACGATCAGTTCGGCTTACCGCCCTCTGTTCGATTGTGGGCGCAAATTGTCACGGCACTGTTATTAGTAGCTAATGGCATCAGCGTCAAAGTCCTGTTTGGCACTCCCATCGACTCGCTTCTGTCCATGTTGCTAACAGTACTGTGGGTAGTAGGGATTACCAACGCCATCAACTTGATGGATGGTATGGATGGCTTGGCAGGAGGAATTAGCTTTATTACCGCCATGAGTTTGTTGGGCGTTGCAGCCCAATTTAACAATCGTGCGGCGGCAATTTTGGTACTCGCAGCCTTGGGAGGTGCTGCATTAGGCTTTTTGCGCCATAACTTCCATCCATCACGAATTATTATGGGTGATGCCGGAGCGTACTTTTTTGGCTATGTACTGGCAGCAACTAGTATTTTAGGTAAACTCCAACAAAACACAGTTTATGCACTAATTCCCACAGTTTTATTTCTATTATTGCCAGTGCTAGACACCACTCAGGTATTTGTGCGGCGGTTACTAGCAGGAAATAACCCTCTCAGTACTCCTGGCAAAGACCATCTGCACCACCGTTTACTTGCTTGGGGACTCTCCCAGCGCCATGCTGCGTTTACGCTTTGGTCGATTACCTTAGTTTTCAACTTGCTGGCAATGAGAATACAAGGTATGAGTTTGGCTGTGATGGTGACTACTGCTAGTAGTATTATCCTGCTTTTGGGTTTTACTGTCTGGCAAAGGATACGCCAACAGCCTTAGTTGCTTGTAGGGTAGGCATTACAATGCTAGCCCTACTATGCTTGATTCTCTGTATGAAAGCAAAATCCAAAATTGTTTGATTCAGTCAACCAAAAATTCAAGCTGTTCGATACATAACTGACTGATAAGGCAATACTGTTCAGTTAAGGCTAAAACTCTTGGTCAAAGTCAATTTTTTAACGAACCGCAAAGGGCGCAAAGGACGCAAAGAAAGAGAAGGAAGAAATGCTTAACTGAACTGTATTGACTTATAAGGCAGGAGGCAGAGATAGCAAGGGTTTAAGGCCCCCACTGAACTCTCGTAAGAAAGCGGTAAGCAAACGCAACAGTAGCTTCAATCCGGGGTCGAATCCCCTGCATCCTTTGATGACTATTAACTCAGCAGTAAGTAAGTTGGCACAATAAAACCAAACTGTGTTAAGAAAAGTAAATAAGGCTCAAACCCTTTTTCCCCCTGCTCCCTGCCCTAACCTACTTAACTTAGGCCATTACCATGCCACCATCGACATTAAAAACCTGTCCGGTGATGTAGTTAGCGGCGGGATCGGCGGCGAGAAAGCGCACCATCCCAGCAACTTCTTCAGGCTGACCGAAACGACCGAGAGGGATGAATTTCAGAATATCTTCGGGGTTGTTGAGATCGCTGGTCATGTCGGTGGCTATGAATCCAGGGGCGACGGCGTTAACGGTGATGCCGCGAGTAGCCAGTTCTTTGGCAACGCTTTTGGTGAAGCCAATTACACCGGCTTTGGCGGCGCTGTAGTTGGACTGACCTGGGTTGCCCATTTGCCCAGCAACCGAGGTAATGTTAATAATTCGACCCGATCGCTGTTTGAGCATAATTTTACTGACGGCACGTGTACATAAAAAAACACCAGTTAAGTTAAGGTCTATCACAGCTTGCCAATCTTCTGGCTTTAAACGCAAAAGCAGTGTATCGCGGGTAATTCCTGCGTTGTTGACTAAGATATCCACACGCTTAAACTTTTCCATGACGGCGTTAACTAGTGCGTCTACTCGATCGCTTTTAGAAACATCTGCTTGAATAGCGATCGCTTCCCCTCCCGCTTCTGTAATTTCTGTAACAACAGCCTCGGCAGCTGCACTCGAACTAGCATAATTAACAACTGCGATCGCTCCTTTTGAGGCCAATTCAATTGCGATCGCTCGGCCAATTCCTCGTGAAGCACCTGTGATAATAGCAACTTTACCTTCTAATAGTGTCATTTAATGTTCCTCAATCTTAGAAATACCGCGCTAATTATCTTATGGTGATTTAGGCAACATCTGAATATTGTCTGGATAATTAAATATCAATGATATGTGAATTTTATTATAATTATTTAATATTTTTGGTGAAATAATAAGTCTATATTGGTTAATCTAATCGTTTTACAATAAAAACCTCTGAACCTATACCGATTTTATTTTCTAAGAATTACTATTGAAACAAACAATTGAAAATCGGTGTGTATCACATGGCAACTAAAAAACAATTTGACAGCTTTGAAGAGATGCTGTCTGCTTCTGATGTACCTGTATTAGTAGATTTTTACGCTGACTGGTGTGGCCCATGTCAAATGATGGTGCCAATTTTAGAGCAAGTCAATGCCCAACTTAAAGATCGCTTGCGCATTGTCAAAATTGACACAGAAAAATACACAGATTTGGCGAGTCAATATAAAATTTCCTCTCTCCCAACCTTAGTACTATTTAAGCAGGGTCAGCCTGTGGAACGAATAGAGGGAGTAATGCAAGCACCACAGTTGGTGCAGTATCTACAAACAAAGATTTAAGAACACTTAGAATTTATATTTTGGTTCTTAGAGACGCGAAATGTCGCGTCTCTTTCAGTAGATATTGATTGAACTTCTAGCAGATAAAACCTTAAGTAAACATTAAGCATATCTACTTATACGTCTAGAGAAAGTAGTTTATAAATTGAGATAGGTATATTGTTTAGATATAAAAAATTCTCTTGACAAGCAAAAAAATATATGAATAACTTTCAGAAAAAACCTGACAAAGCCTATATTTGGGTGAATATTGATTTTGATAAGGTCAAACATAGAATAGATGGGGTAACTTGCCAGATTGAACAGGTTATACAAAAGCACCAACTGTCAAATCAAACTCGTAACTCCGGCAAAATAAACAATTAAGTTATGTGTAAAGCGATATCTCCGATAAGCTACGCACTTTATTTTTAGTGTAGCGTAGTCCATCGGAGACATCGCACCAGTTTTAAGCAGCAGACTTTGGGCAAAACGACTATGTTTCTGTTTAAAAAAATATTATTTTTCGATGAAATGAAAAAGTAAGCTTCAAGCTGATATTGAACATCTGCTGTATTCAGCAGTTGAAGAAGAATTCAGGAGTCAGAATGCAAGACGCTCTCTATGAGACGCTGCGCGAACGCGAAATGTCAATTCTAATATCAAGCCCCAGCTAGATGCTTTCTAGTTAGGGCTTTTGTTTTTATGTCTGGAGTCGATATGTAATCGCGTATCAAACGCGATCGCAGTGGGGAATTTATCCGATTGTCAAAGCTGGTTCTTCACAGAAGTTAAACAGGGCTGACTCTGTTTCTGATTCATCTTCAAATACAGCAGAGATGTACCATTCACAGGGCGAATCATTCGTATATTCAGCCCAAGCAATGCTTACTGTTTCACCTGATGGAATCCCTGAATCACTCAAGGTAAATGAAGCCCACTCTTCATCATCCACAGATACCCACAACTCTGTAATTGCTTGTTCAGTTTCATTGGTAACGGTAAAGGTGAATTGGTCTGACATAAATAGCCTTCTAGCGATAAATAAATTGCAGGTTGTCAGTCACCGATTATACTGTCACTTTTTTGAAGTGTTTGTCATCTTAGCTGCTAAAATCCATACCCAGAATGGTTTCTAACCTTTTTTTTGCTAAAGTTAAATTTATTAAAGAGGATTAAAAATATCACCAATTTATATGTGAGATAGTCAATGCCACGCAACAGGAGATTTAGATCGCACATCCTCAGTGGCATTAAATTTTGAGTGAGTAAAAGTAATTGAGAGCGATCGCTAAACCATACTACACGCCCTTAGTACAACTCATATTTCATTAACTGACAAGGTATAGTTCCGTTGTACACCGCCATCCGTTGGGATGATTTCAGTCCAATGGATTGAGATAGTTCCTTGTTACCACTTAGCACAAATGCAGTCCAGCCCTTGAAGCGTTGTTTCAAGACATCGCCCAAAAGTTTGTAAAATGCCCCTAAATCACTATCTCGCCCCAGCCGTTCGCCATAAGGTGGATTGCATAATAAAATTCCACTGTCTGCGGGGGCGATAACATCGGCTAACTCCATTTGAGAAAACCATATATGGTTATCAACGCCGCAGTTTTGAGCATTATTAATCGCTTGCTCAATTACATTTTCGTCGCGATCGCTTCCCCAAATAGGTGCGGTCAAGTTATCCAATTGACTGTCCTTAGCTTCTTGGAGCAGCTTTTCTAAAAGAGGCAGGTCAAAATCGAGCCAATTTTCAAATCCAAAGCAATCACGAAATAGACCTGGCGCTATATTAAGTGCTTTTAAGCTAGCTTCCAGAGGTAAAGTACCAGAACCACACAGAGGATCGTAGAACATCTGATTTGGCTGCCAGCCCGAAAGTTGAATGAGGGCTGAAGCCAGAGATTCCTTGAGAGGGGCCGATCCAACGGCAGGGCGATAGCCTCGGCGGTGCAGACTATTTCCAGAACTGTCGAGTTTGACGGTACAAAAATCGCGTTCAATATGAACATTAATCCGCACATCTGGTTCATGAAGCTCTACATTTGAACGCTCACCCAGCTTTTCTTGCTGCTGATCGACGATCGCATTTTTGACTTGGAGCGATGTGAAGTGGCTGTGATTGAGGCGATCGTTTTTGCCTGTGACATTCACCGCTAGGGTCATGTCTGGCGTTACATAGTTTTGCCAATCGATAGTCTGGATGCCGCGATAGAGATCCTTAGCATCAAGGCATGGAAAATCATGGATATTCACCAAGATTCGGAACGGTAGCCTAGCCCAGAGGTTGACGCGATAAAGGAGAGTGCGATCGCCTTCAAAGGCTACACCACAAAACCCTGGTTCCACAGAATTGGCTCCCAATTGCTCTAACTCTTGAGCCGCGAGAGTTTCTAATCCACGAGCAACCGTTGCAAAATAATTCATCATTCGTAATTCGTAATTAATAGTTACTAGCAACTCAATTTCTCTTAGTCCACGGAGGTGAACTTTGCTTGTGTAGTTGCGATTTTTCATCGCCCAATACTTTTTGAAACAAGATTAATCTAGAAATTTCTAAAATCAATCATTGTCTGACGATAAGCATCTGGCAATCCTGTATCAAAACACTTACCTTTCACAACATATCCGGTCATTCCCTCTTCTTGATGCAATTTTTCTAGACAGGATGTTAGCTGAAATTCACCTCGCTCTCGAAAATTTTGGTTGATATGTTCTGCTAGAAAGTCAAAAATTTTCGGCGTGAGTAAATACAAACCAAATATGCCTAAAAACTCATTGTCTGCCATTCCCTCTACATATAAATGCTTTTGTGCATACTCAACAGTCGGTTTTTCATATAGTTGCGTTACTGACAAAATCGAGTTTAACTCTTGCCAAACTCCTGTTGCACACCCAGCTTTATGAATAATTTCTGCTGGCATTGTAGTCAAACCCACAACGCTTTGATTAACTTGTTCGTAAACATCTAAAACTTGACTAGCACAAGATTTTTCAATATCAGATGTATAAATGTGGTCGCCCAACATTAACAAAAACGGCTCATCTTGTACCCAATCTTTAGCACAAAATACTGCATGACCATAACCTAATTGTTCCTCTTGCAATAAAATTGTAATTCTGCTACCTAAATCTTCCAGATATCGGCTATATTCTTGATTTTGTGGTGAAAGTTTTTGTAAAAGTTCTTTTTTAGGTGGATTTTTCAATAAATCTGCAAATATTTCTCGATCGTCCGGCTGCACTACAATCCCCACTTCTGCAATTCCAGCACTAATTGCTTCTTCAATAATTGCAAGAATCACAGGTTTTGCCCTACCATCTCGATCGATAATCGGAAAAAGTTCTTTTTTCACAACTTTGGTAGCTGGAAACAACCGAGTCCCGAAACCAGCTACCGGAATCACAGCTTTTCTAACTTGATTTTTCTGCATAAATCTCCCCTCCTCTCTCTGCGGACTCTGCGCCTCTGCGGTTCGTCACCCCAACTTCTCAAACAACTCCGCCAACACCACATTAGAAAACAAAAACCCTTGGGGATCGATCAAACGCAACCTTCCCTCTGCAATCTCCACCCAACCTTTATCAAAATACCCTTGCAAACACCTGCAAATTTCCTCCACCTTCTCTTGTCCAAACGCCTCTATCAAAGCCACCAAACTCAAACCCTCCGCCAAACGCAACCCCAACATTAACGTTTCTAACAATACTTCTTTTGGGGGAGTCACATCACAATCAATCACAGCACCAGCTTGTACCCACTGGTAATACTCCCTAGTCTTGCGCGGACGAGTGAAGCGTTTCCCCTCAACATAACTCGCCGCACCCATCCCAAAGCCGTAGTAAGGGCGGTTTTCCCAATACACTCGATTATGTTGGCACTGATGACCGGGTTGGGCATAATTAGAAATCTCATAATGGTCGTAACCTGCACCAGTCAAAACCTGCTGCCCCATCTGGTACATTTTGACTGTGGCTTCATCCGTCGGTAAAGGAGTATCGCCAGGTTTGTAGTAACGACCAAAGGCTGTACCTGGCTCAATGGTGAGATCGTAGATAGAAATGTGAGTGGGTAAAAGCGCCACCGCTGTTGTTAGGGAATCCTGCCATTGATCCAAAGACTGATGCGGCAACCCAGAAATTAAGTCTAAGCTGAATTTGGGAATCTCAACTTGGTGGATTAGTTCCACAGCTGCAAAAATATCTTCAACCGAGTGCGATCGCCCCGCCTTCTGCAATAATTCTTCTTGAAAGGCTTGTACGCCCAAACTTACCCGGTTCACGCCTGCACTGCGATAGCCTGCTATATGGGCTAAATCAAAGGTGCCTGGGTCAATTTCCATAGAAATCTCTGCACCAGCTGCAATACCAAAATGCTTCTCTAGCCCTGTTACTATTCGTTGTAGCTGTTCTGTTGATAGCAGCGAAGGAGTACCACCACCAAAGAAAATTGTCTTTAGAGGTTGACCCAAGGCTGGTGTAATGGCAATTTCTTGACATAGCACCTCAACATATTGGGAGATAGTACCAGATGTTTCGCCCCGCAAGCGATCGCCCACAACAGACACCGGAAAATCACAATAAAAGCACCGCCGTCTGCAAAAGGGAATATGCACATAAGCTGAACTCGCAATTCCAGAAACACTAAATTTTTGACTCATTTTGAGAAAAGTTTTAAGTTAATCCAACTGCGAATTAGAGACAATGAAAATGAGGAGTTTTTTTACAAATTTTTGTCGTTTTACAAAGAAACAATGAAAAATATTAAGATAAAAGCCTTTAGTTATAATAATTGCAGATATTGCCCTACTAAACCCTTAGTGTAAGTCAATATTGATGAGTTTATCTTACCGATGAAATAAAAAATACTGAACTTTCTCGGTGAACACAGTTGCAGGAAAACAACATAACCATGCTTGACGCAATTATCATTTTCTCATTTATCCTGGCAGCTTCGGGAATAGGGTTCTACAGCATTGAACTACTACCCAATGGGGCGCTAGACGAGGTAACAAATCTTGAGGCTTTACGCTTAGTTGTTGCCGTCTTTGCCGCGATTATTGGTGGTGCGATCGGACTGAGTTTCCAGACGACATATCGTCGCCTAGAATCACAAGTCAAAGAAATGCCTCTGGAAGTGATTTTAACTCGTGCGATCGGCTTAGTAATTGGTTTATTGCTAGCTAACCTGATGTTAGCCCCACTATTTTTACTACCTATACCGGCAGATTTTGGATTTATTAAGCCACTTGTGGCAGTTGTCGGTAGTATTATCCTCTCCGTCACTGGTATGAACTTGGCAGATACCCACGGGCGGGGCTTATTGCGGTTCATTAATCCCAACACTGTTGAATCAATGGTTGTGGAAGGAACGCTAAAACCAGCTAATACCAAAGTTTTAGATACCAGTTGCATTATTGATGGTCGCATAGAAGCGCTACTAGAAACAGGCTTTCTGGAAGGACAAATTCTCGTACCGCAATTTGTCTTGCAAGAACTCCAGCAAGTAGCTGATGCTAGCAAAGACCAAAAACGGGTGCGGGGAAGACGAGGACTAGAAATTCTCAACCGCATTAAGGAAGATTATCCCGATCGCATCCTGATTAATGCAGTTGACTATGAAGATATTCCCACAGTAGATGCCAAATTGGTACGTTTTGCCCAAGAAATTAGCGGTACATTGCTAACTAACGACTACAACTTGTCTAAAGTCGCCAGTGTTCAAAAAGTACCTGTTTTGAATGTGAATGATTTAGTAAATGCCGTCCGTCCTAGTTATTTACCTGGCGACAACCTTGATTTAAAAATTCTCAAGGAAGGCAAAGAACCCAGTCAAGGTATTGGCTACCTAGATGATGGCACAATGGTAGTAGTTGAAGAAGGCAGCAATTATGTGGGTGGTGAACTGCGAGTAGTAGTCACCAGCGCTTTGCAAACTACCGCAGGAAGAATGATTTTTGCCAAACCCCAAGCTTCAGCATTGGCGTGAGGGAAATGTCCGGTGGAATTAGAGTTAAATTGTGCAATCGGTGCAGTCAACCTGCACCGATTCTTTATATAGTTGTTAGCGCTACTCTCCGAAAAACTGCTGCCCGCTCATAGCGCTAACATTTAAACTTGGTATCTTTTCAAAATTACATTGTCAAAGATTGAGGATTCGTCTCAATCAATTTTGCTAAATCTTGCAAGAACGCCGCAGCATGGGCACCGTAAATAATCCGATGGTCAGAAGTAATATTGACTTGCATTTGTTGACGCACGCCAAATAAACCGTCGGGTGTTGCTACCACTTGTGGACGGGATGCCCCGATCGCTAAAATTGAGCCTTGTCCAGGCGGCAAAATCGCATCAAATTTGTCTACGCCAAACATTCCCAAATTGGACAGGGTAAAAGTACCACTGTTGTATTCTTGGGGCTGTAATTGTTTTGCCCTCGCCCGTTCTACCAAAGATTTCCAAGTCCGCGATAGAGAATAAATATCCACCGCATCTGCATTTTGCAGCACAGGTGTAATTAATCCGCCATCATCCATCGCAACTGCTACAGAAATGTTGATATCAGAATGATAAACAATACCCTGGTCTGAGTAGCTAGCATTTAACAATGGGTGTTTTTGCAATGTCACCGCTACAGCTTTCGCCAGTAACGCTGTCATTGTCACACCTTTGGATTTAATTTGTTTATAAAGTTTATCTAATCCATCGGTGGTAATTGTATAACCGACACGGAAGACGGGCACGGATATGGTAGCTACCATGTTCCGTACTACGGCATTTTGGAAGGTAGTTAGAGGCACGATTTGACCAGGAACAGCCGCTACCACTGGTGCAGGCGCTGGTGTCCGAGGTGCTGGGGGTGCAACTGGGGCACTGGTTGGTACAGGTGCTGGTGGGGCAACTGGGGCAGTGACAGGTTGTTTGCCCTTATTGGACAATGCTTCTACATCTTCGGCGACAATGCGACCGTGGGGGCCACTACCTTGGAGTGTAGTTAAATCAACCTTGAGTTCTTTGGCTAACTTGCGGGCCCGGGGTGAAACGACAAGCCTTCCTTCTTTGTGGTTAGACCCGTTTTGAGACGCTAAGGCAGGTGTTGCAGCTGAGGTTGTGGCGGCGATTGGTTCAGGGGAAGAGGTAGTAGCAGCAGCCACGCCGGAGGAATTGGCCAGAGATTTCGCCTGTTCAATTTCAGCTTCCGTTTCGGCGATGAAGGCGATCGCAGATCCTACCGGGGCAGTTTCACCAGCTTCAACTATGATATGGGCAAGAAATCCTTCGTAAAAGGTTTCTACATCCATATCTGCCTTATCTGACTCTACAACCACCACTGTTTCGCCTTTTTCCACTTTGTCCCCTGGCGATTTCACCCAGGAGACGATTTTGCCTTCGGTCATAGTGGAACTCAGCGCCGGCATAAATACTTCGTGAATGCTCATAGGGTGGTTTGGGAATCAATGGTTTATGGACTTTAACAGCTTTTATCAGATCGAATTGTATCTTGGCGGGAGAGTTTTGGACTGGAGATTTTATATTTTAGGTTGAAAATTAGGAATGGGGAATGGGAGAGTTCCTAACTCCTAACTCTTGACCCCAGGAACCTAAATATAACTTAAGAGGTCTATAATCCAGAGTTATCCCCAATGGTTAGCCAGTATTTCGATCTCGTTTTTAGTCGTTGACTTGCAAAAACCAGCACGAGTTTCTCACAGATTTAATGGGATTGGCATTTTTATTCCTCATAACCACTGATTAAGATACAGGAGCTACTCACAGGTAGAGGATATAAGATACAGTTCAATCTAGAATTCAAAATTGGTAATAAACCTATTTGAAATTCCTGTTTACTTTTATGTCGGCAAAGTTGAAATTATTTTTGATTGTGATACTAAGTATCTTTGCCACTGCTGGCGCTGGAGTTTATATTATCCAGCGACAGCAATCTGTACCAATTGTTGAGAGTAGTGATGGGCAAACCCAGCAGGTGAAAGCAATACATCAATCTCAAGAGGTTGTGGCATATCCAAACCGTTCCGATTATAAAACTATACCTTTAGAAAAAATTAACTCATCTCTCCAAGGTAGCGATCCTGCTACCCTTGCTTTAAATGCCTTTGACGACATAACACCAGTGCAAGGAACGCGAAAGGTAGAGGTGGCTTATCCGCAACGAAATCAGGCCCTTGTGACGATTACGCAACTCAAGCGGGGGGATGATTCAGTTGGTATTAAATATCGAGTTGAGATGTCAGCCTTCGGGCGATCGCTATTTATTAGCTCTCCTCCAGTCTGGCAAATAGTTTGGGCTGGCTCCCAGGTAGAATGTTGGGCTGGGAGCCGCTCCCACACTAAGTTAAATCACATCTGTCACTAGTCATTGGTCATTGGTCACAAAACAAATGACAACGGACAAATGACAAATGACAAACTTAAATGTCGCCGCGAATTTCTTCTACAACGCCGTCGCGCAGAACGATTTCGACTTGCATTTTGCTAATCAGGTTATCACCGATTTCTACCCGGAAAAAGCCTTCCATTTGGAACTGATTGACTTCCTGATCTTGCTGGAGAAACTGGACTTGCTGGAGGTTTTGCAGCAACTGGTTTTTCTGCTCTAGAAATTCACTTTTCTTTTGATTGACTTGGAGTTGAATATTGTCAATTTGTTGGAGGGTCTGGGGGCCGGGTGGTTGCAGACTCTGCTTTTGAATTGCCGCGATCGCTCTTTGTCCTTCTACGTCTAGCTGTTGCAGTTGCTGATCGAGTTGATTGATCTGCGTTTGCAGCTGCTGTTGTACTTCCTCTTTCCAAAGAGGAGTCACAATAACTTTGACGTTAACGACGCGTTTCAGAAGCAAATTAGATTTGGAGACATCCATAAATATTTCACGTTCACTCTTTACAGTTGGGAGGTGGAATTATCAGGCAAACATGCCGTCAATAATATCGCGATAACGTTCCGTGACGATATGTCGGCGAACTTTTAGTGTTTGTGTCATCAAACCATTTTCAATGGAAAACGGTTCTAGAATGAGTTTGAATGTCCCGATGCGGTCATCCGGTCGATAGCCTGGACGATTTTGCACTTCTCGATTCAATTCTTGCCGAAATAAATCCTGGATCATTCTACTCTCACAGTCAATTTTTTGACTAGGCGAAGAAGTGGCCGGATTGTTCTGCACCCATTTTTCTAAGGCTTCGACATTGGGGACAATTAAGGCTCCTAGGCTGCGCCGATCTTGCCCAACGAGCATAATTTGATCGATGTATGGCGATCGCAAACAGGCATCTTCAATTGGCTGTGGCTCGATGTTTTCCCCGTTAGTCAATACAATCGTATCCTTTGATCTGCCAGTCAGCACCAAATCGTCTTGTGGTGTCAGCCAACCTAAATCGCCGCTATCAAACCAACCTTCAGCGTCAATGGCTTTCGCTGTCGCTTCGGGATTTTGGTAATAGCCTTGCATAATCTGCGGGCCCCTCAACAATACTAAGCCTCGCTTTTCTACTGGTAGAGGCGCTTTTGTCTCAGGATCTACAATTTTAGCTTCTGTAGCGGGGAGTGGTAGCCCTGATGCACCAATCAAATTTCGCCAAGGACGACGCACATGGGTAACAGGAGAAGTTTCTGTCAAACCATAGCCTTGCAAAATCTGGACACCAATAATTTCAAAGAAGTTATCGATGTGTTTGGGAAGCGCACCGCCGCCGCTAATCATCTGCTTGACTTCTCCGCCTGTGGCTTCTCGCACCTTAGCATAAACCAGTCGTTCTCCCAAGGCATGGAGGGGTAATAAAGCAGATGCTTGGATCTTAGCTGCTAATCGTTCGACGGCTGAAGCATGAAGATTATTTAAATCCAATCCCTGAGCAGTTCGCCTAGCTCTGATATATTTATCGCTAATGCCCAATAAAAAGTTAACTAGGCGTTGCTTATTTGCTGGTTGTTCGCGGAACTGCTTTTGCACTCCTTCATAAATCGATTCCCACAGACGGGGTACACCCACCATATAGTTAGGTTTAAATTTTTTCAAATCTCCTTTCACGGAGCGCAGGTTAGTATAAACTTGCGTGCAACCTTGAGATAGTAAGTAATACTCAACAGTTCGCTCGTAACTATGCCACGAAGGTAGGATACTGAGAACCATATCGCCGACATTTGGTTGCAATACTGTGCCAAAGGTTGTTACTTGGTGCATCAAGTTTTTATAAGACAGCATTACACCCTTGGGTTTGCCTGTGGTGCCAGAGGTGTAAATTAGGGTTGCCAAAGCCTCACGGTTTTGTTTAACTGGCACAAAATTATGATTTTTTCCAATTTCAATCAACTGGGCAAAATTCAGCACCTTTAGGGTTTCGTCTGTGGGTGGTGCTTCATCTGAAAGTAAGATCGCAAACTGAATTGGTAAATCTTTGATCCGGTCTTGCAGTTTTTTAAGTGTCTTTAAATCCTCTGCTACTATTGCCGTACTGCCGCTATTAGCGATGATAAACAGCAATTCTTCTTTTTCCGCTTGAGAGCTACGCACCGCATCAACTGCTCCAGCAGTCATTATGCCTTGATCGGCAATAAACCACCGGGGACTGTTGTCAGAAATTAAGGAAATGCGATCGCCTACCTTCACTCCCAACGCCTGTAAACCAGCTGCAAATAGTTGTATTTGCTCTGCTAACTGGGTATAAGTAATCACTATTTCTTGTTTGGTGTGAGGGCTGCGGAGGGCGACAACATCACCAAATTTCTGAGCTGCCAAAGGCCAAACTTCTGGTAGCGATTCCACATTTGTGTAATCTACCAACCGCTTTAATGCCTCGCGTTCTTGCTCGCTGATATTAGATAAAAAAGAAGACGCGGTTTGGGTTTTTGACATAACACCTTAATATTGTAAATTAATCGTTTTTACAGCTTATTTTGTTATTCCGCTACAATAACCGTCCTTATTATCCACATTCCCTTCTGTGTATAATAATTTCAGGAATTCCACGTTTATATTTACAAAAATTTATGTTAAAGTTAGTTTACATAGAGTGCAAGCAATAGATGAACTGAACGTCAATCCTACACATAATATTATGCTTGCGCCTCAAAACAGCGATCGCCTATTTTTTAAAGGAGATGATTACCTATGAATTTGATAGATGCTATAGTGCTAACGCTCATCAATGCCGCTGCTTGCATGGCGTTTCCTAAGCTTGTAGCTATTCTTCTAGATGATAAAACCAAAGCCAATCAAGTGTTGCGGAATGCTTCAAAATTGCAAGTAGCCAAAATTGAACTTACGAGTTTTCCTTATTGTACAGCTTACTCATTGACGGGAAGTCAATACTGCAAATTCAATCCTGATTTTTGTTCTAATTGTTCTCCAAATTGATGGACTATTTGCCAGAATAAATTACTCGGTACTCCGAGCAACTTTCTAGATATATTAGGCAATTGGAAAAATTTATTTTTTCCTATACCTATATTTTTGCGTCTACTTATTCTAGCGATGTCTACGACGAGCTACGCTAACGCTAGTTATCCTATAATCGCCGAACCTCTTATGTTGTAAGTATTTATCATTCCTACGTAAGTCCATTAGACATTACGTACATACTTTCACGGTGCGATCGTGTTGCTCGGTAGTGCATTCGCTTTGATTTGTAATAATTGCAACCTCTATAACCCCGATTTCTTAAAAAAATCGGGGTTTTTGTTTATAATAGCCCAAAAAATCGCCTTTTTTGAGTTAACCGAACAGTATGCCTAGCCTACCAAAACTTGAAGTGCAAGGCTAAGAGCCACTTGAAACTCTTAGAGGATGTTTGAAAAGTAGCAAAACATTTCAGATTCCCCTAAATCCCCCTTAAACAGGGGGACTTTAATTCCGGTTCCCCCCTTTTTAAGCTACGGTGTACACACAAGTCTTTGAGAGTGGCCTCATAAGCTTTTGATCCCCCCCAACCCCCCTTAAAAAGGGGGGCAAAAGTCTTTCAAAGTCCCCCTTTTTAAGGGGGATTTAGGGGGATCTTTAACGATTTTGGGTTTCGTACAGAGATGTGTGTACACCGTAGCTTAAAAAGGGGGGCTAGGGGGGATCTCTAAGTGCCTACAATCATAGCCAAATACTTTTCAAACAACCTCTTAGGGTTCCATTACATCTTTGTTTCCTTGCCAAGGTCTAACTCAGTATAATTACTAATTGAAGTCAGGGTACATATATAACTAATATAACAATTAATATATTAATTGTTAAATCTATTACATGAGAATCCAACAGCTTTAACGCCCAAACAGCCGGAAGTTGGTCGAAACTTCACAAAGTTCGAGGGTTGACCCAGGACAAAGTTTGCAGCAAGCATTGTTCGTAGTGAGCGATTCATCGCTTATAGCAAGGTTTAATCGGGACATCTAGAACAAAAGAAGATTATGTACAAAAACTTCTGCAAACTATCTTGATTATTTAGACATTAAACTATTAGTTCAAAATAACAGGTTCTACCATGACTCGGAAACAAATCACAGAGTTTTCTCTAGAAGATGGTACAAAGTTTTTAGCTGAAGTTGATGAGCCAGAAAATAGCAATTCTCTTGTACGTGTTGCTAGACCAGATGCTGGACAAATAGTAGTTGAAGCTAAAAAGAAATTTGATGAAGTATTAGATCAAATACAACCTGTAGCTTCAGCGATTATCATCAAACTGAGTCAGCTTAATACACCTGCCGATGAGGTAGAGGTTAAGTTTGGTATTAAGTTAAATGCAGTTGCAGGTGCAATTTTTACTTCTGTAGGTGGTGAAGCTAACTACGAAATTACCTTGAAATGGAAGCAAAACAAGGCATAGTAAAATATGGCATCCATTGCAGATAATTATATTCCAGCTTTTAGGTCAGCGATCGCTCGAATTTTCCATCCCAACGGTGCGGTCGTTGGTGTAGGTTTTTTAGTATCGGGGCGAACTCGAAATTATATTCTGACATGCGCTCATGTTGTTACCTCGGCTCTATCTTTACCAGAAGATATTGTTGAAGCTCCTAGTGATGATATTTACTTGGATTTCCCCTTAATTGCATCAGGGCAACAACTAAAAGCTAAAGTTGTTTTTTGGCAACCCGTTGTCAACAACCTATCAACCTCCGAACCTGAAGATATTGCTGGGTTGCAAATAGAAGGACAGTTGCCTCATGAAGCACAACCTATCAAGCTAATCTCAGCTAATAACGTCTGGGAGCATCCTTTCCGCATATTCGGTTTTCCCCACGGACACAATGATGGCGTTTGGTCTACAGGGGTGTTACGAGACGGGCAAGGAAAGGGATGGGTGCAACTAGAAGACAGTAAGGTAACTGGCTATAGGGTAGAACCGGGCTTTAGTGGTGCGCCTATATGGGATGAAACCCTTGCAGGAGTAGTTGGTATGGCTGTGGCGGCGGAGAAACAGCGAGAAAATATCAAGACTGCTTTCATGATTCCGGCGGATGTATTGACCAAAGCATGGGATGAAATAACCTTGCCGATTTCATCAAATGCACATACTCAAAAGAGTCCAAGCCGGGTACAACAACTCAAAATCAAAACTTTGCAACGACGCTTTGAGGTTCTAAGTAGTGACTATGAGGCAGCTTACAACCAACTTAACTATACACTTGGTGCGAGCGATCGCAATATCATTCAACGGCAAATCAACGCCATACTTCAAGAACTCGGTCGAGTAGAAAGCGAACTTAATGCCATTTAAATACAATGAAAAATTCCTCAGATTTACAAAAGAACTATTTAGAGCAGTTAATAGCCCGGTTAAACACTGAAATTGAAAGTCTCAGCAACCAAATAGGGTGGACGCTAAATAATGTACAGAAAGATCAATTAGAAAGGCAACTTAAGGATAAATTTAAGGAAATAGAAAAAGCTTACTCAGAGTTAAGTCAGCTAAATCAAGAATCTCTAGACCAAGTTGATCCTGATAAAATACCATTCACTAATCGAGATGCTACAATTAGTGAGATTACGGGAAATAATTTTCCTACTTATTGTCTGATAACGGCTCCTAAAGGTTACGGAAAAACAGAATTTCTCAAACACATACAGAAGCGATTTCAAGAATTACAATGGTGTTGCGCTTATGCTTCTATGTCTGGCGATCAAAGTATTGAGGACTTAGAAAAGGAATTAGCTAGTTCTCTAAATATTCAAATCAAAGAAGGAAATGAGTTGCCTTGGGGAGAGCGCTTGGGTTCATTATTACATGGAAATTGGCGTAAATTGCAATCGCAGGAGCAGATAGATAATAAAGGAAAGAAAGGTATTGTACTCCTAATCGATCTGGATGGAAATGCCCCACACAAACAACGTTTAAACGAAATTTTTGATCAACTAAAAAAATTGAGTGAGAGAATTGAAAAATGTTTGAAAGGATTACAATTTTTTAAAGATAATTCTAAGAGTCTTCGAGTTATAATTGCAACTCGCTGCCTTACCGATCTCCCGCGAGATTTGATTTTTCCCAAACGAATACTCTCTCTTTTTAATTGGGAAGTGATTCAGGATACAGCAACAAAATATCTCAAACCGATAGACATGACCTCTGAAAGTCTTGCTCTACTTGCAGGACACTTACTGTATTTAACTGGTGGGCATCCAGGGTCTATTGCTGAAGCCCTAAAAGTTTATCGAAGTGAGGGTTACACAGTTAATTGGTTTTTAACCAGTTATGGCAGCAGAATATGGGAAAAAAACCTCAAAAATTGTAGAGATCAGATTAAAGAAAGCTTGACAAAAGAAAATAACCATCTATACGAATCTATTGAAAAATTAAGTATATTTCCTATACTAAACGGTTCTTGGATATTAAAGGAAGCCTTTCAAAGATTTCAGTTGCCTTTCAATGGTGACAGTTTTAAATTAAGCACTGAATTAACAAAGACATCTATTTTTACTCGTGACAAAACGTTTATTAAAGACGGAATGACCCGTCGGCTGCTAGTTATTGGTCTCCTGCGAGAAAGTTCGCCTGAAAACTTTCAAAATCTTTGTAAGGAAGCGGCTCAAATTTGTAGAGACTATGTTGATGATCTGAAATCAAAGAATGATTTTGCTCTTGCAGGAACTTGGTCAATGCAGTATTTTTTTCAAACTCTTCAGCAACACGCTGGATTTATAAATTATGGTGCTGATAGTTTGGCTTATCGACAAGAGCTTCGCCGAACTTTCTTTGATGAAACTGTTGAAGAAACTATTGGAATATTCCGCAATACAGACCGAGAACAAACCCACGAATTTCTGTCTACCCTTAAATCTGAAGTAGAGCATGACTGGGAATTTCAGTTTCTTGTCAATTACTATCTACACAATGACGAATATAATGATACACCCTATAGATATTTAATTCATAAGCTTGATGAAGCTATTCAAAATAACTAACTCAGGAGTCTATTATGTTTGAAATAGATAAATTAGAATTTGTTGGTCGTGAAGAACATCTAAATCGAATTATTTCCCTCGTTCAAAAAACTAACACACTGCATGTTGTTTTAGTAGAAGGTAGAGGTGGAATTGGCAAAACTTGGTTGCTTAATGAATTACAAAACCGCCTCAATCAAATTCAACTCGTTACAAGTGAAATTATTGATTGCGATACCCCTATTTTTAATGATGCAGAAGATTTATGCACTCAAATTGCCAAGCAATTGTATGACAATACATATCAAGAATGGCTGCTGAGGTTACGACAACTAAGAGAAGATGAAAACCACCTCAGTGAAATCGCATACCAAGAAGAACGCAGACAAATTGAAAAGTTTTTAGTAGATGAAATTAATCGAAAATCCAGACAACAGAGACTAGTATTTCTAATTGATACGGTTGAGAAGTTAGGACAACCAGAAATAAGAGCGGAAGTTTGGGAATATATCGCTAATTTATGCCAGCAACTAGATAACGCAGTATTTATTTTTGCAGGTCGTTCTAGCGTTGCTCGTCCAATTCTAGAAAGGTCATTTAAGGAAGAAGAATTAACTTATTTTGAGTTAAATGAATTTACTCATGAGGATGTGCAGACATACATTATTTCTAAAGAGGAGCAACTTCACTTTAATCTTGGGAAAGACTTAGTTGAAAAAATCATAGTTCTTTCTGGTGGCAGCCCCATTATGATTGAATTTGGAGTAGAGTATGCTTATCGAGAAGTTATTCCAGATTGGTTAGAGAGTGAAGATATAGAAACTATTCCAGCCAGGTTGGAAAAAACAGGCGGATTTGAAGCTGAAATGGTTCGTCATATTACACAGCTTCGGACATCAATGGACAGGCTAACCCTGTTGCTTTCACGTATCTACCCATTAGATAGTTATGATATTGCTAATTTATTAGAACTATCGCTGGAAGATGCTGAAAAATTATTTATTGATGCCCAAAGCTACTTTTTTATCAAACCAGTAATGAGTGGCAATCAAATATCATTACATGATATTGTGCGAGACTTGGTTGATAAATATGTGTGGACAGATATTGACCCAGATTTGGAATGGAGAAAACGAGATAGTCGGATTGCTGCTAAATATTTTGAGCAAAAAGATTATCAGCTAGGGCCACAAAAAAGGATATTGGAGGTTCAACTTTCCTCTGATGATTCTCATAAAGTAGCCAATATTGAGTTTCTAATTGAAGAACTGAAACAATTACGAGAATTCAATACTACGCGATGGCTATGGAATGCTTTATACGCCGATCTAACAACAGGCTTTGAGACTTGGTATAAAGTTACTAATACAATCCGCACTCAAGCTAAGAAAATTAGCTTTGTCAAGCAATTGTTAACGCTTCTTAAACAGTTTGAAAAAGACCTAAACCCCGATCAAAAGCTTAGACTGGTTATTTTTGAATCAAGGATTGTTCACGCCCTTAAAGACAAGAGTACAACAGAACATGAGGTGAAAAAACTGGAGGGGATACTATCTGAACAATCTTCTAATTCTTCTCATAAGGCAGATATTTATAATGTCTTGGGAATACTGAATACCAAGTTACATCTTTATGACGAAGCTTTGAAATATCAGCAAGAGTGTTTATCCCTAGTTCAAGGAAACAGGCTATCATCTGCTATACCTCGCGTAGCTAACCAAGTTGGTTATCTTTATCGACAACTCAACAAGTTTAACGAAGCTGAAAAATATTACAAACTAGGTTGGGATGCTGCGATGGAAGTTGACATACCTGATAAAGGCTTAACTCAAGTTATGGCTAGCATTCAGAATAACTTAGGATTTTTGTACGGGCAACAAAAAGATTATGTAAAGGCTGAACAGTGTTTTAAGGCAGCCATTGATATGTGGTCTAGTGTTGAAAGCGAGCGCGAAATAGCCGATGCCGAAATTGCCTCTGCTGCTATTTTGGTAGATAATGGTAATTATATTAAAGCTAAACAGCTACTTGAACGGGCGTTAAGCCGTTGCGACAATGAAGAAAACGATAATCGAATATTGTGTAGGGCATACTTTCAATTAGGCTTAAATCAGTGGTTTAGTGCTGAAGTCGTAAATGAAGCCGTTTGGGATGTGACACAAGTACAGTGGGATCTCAATCTGCTAAGTCTTGCTCAAGATGCTTTAGAAAAAAGCCTGAAACTGGCAGATAAATACGGACTTGAAGAGGAATTACCTAAAATTTTGCACCAAACGGCCAGTGTCTATTGGCATCTTGGGTTTCAAAAGTGCGATCGCTCTCTGCAAGAACAAGCTCTCAAACTCAACGATCGCTCTTACCAGACTAGTCTAGAGTACAATGACATGCGGTATGCCATCGATAGCCTGGTAGGGAAAGCAGAGTTTGATTATTATGCAAAAGCATACGAGAATATTTCAGATTATGCACGAGAACTTAGCGATCGCTTCTTATCATATCAAAATACCTATCAATTGTACTTTGGTCGGATATTACGGATAGAAGGTGATGTTGCATTTCAACAAGCGAACTACGATCTTGCCTTTGCAAAATATGCTCAAGGCATCCCTAAAATCTTCCAGGATGGAGGTTTTGGGCCGTATTCGATTCAACATGAGCTAAATCTGCTGCAAAAGAAAATCGAACGATTGCCGATAGAACTTGCTAAAACTTTAATCCAGCAACTCAAACATCAATGGCAAGACAATAAAGCTCTCAAGGAATGGTGCGATCAACAAATGTTTTTAACTAGAATCCGTGCAACAAAACAGCCATCTTCTCATGCTTAGTAAAAAAATTGATCGACCTAGAATTTTAGTTTCTCTTAATTCTACCTACATAGCAACTGGGCAATGCGATTGTGATGGAGGGGACTGTGCCTGTGACTTATCCCCTTTAGCAGAATTAAGCTCAGATATCCAATTATCTTTGGGGATGTTGGAAACAGAGTTTGTGATATCTCCCAACTCGCAAATTATGAATTTAGATGATACTTACTCTATCTGTTATGGAACCGATCATAAGGTAGTAATTCTAAATCAATCCGCACTAGATATACTAAATATATTTAAAAAACCTCATAAATTACATAATATCACAACAGCGCATTCTCATATTAACGAAATAGACTTAAAGACAGCTATTCAGGAACTATATCAAGCCCGTTTAATTATTCCTAAAAATAATAGCTTATTTAACCTAAATGAAATACCAGAAACTTTATCAGCATGGTTACATATCACCGATCGCTGTAACTTAAGATGTGACTACTGCTACCTTCCTCATTTAGCCAGAGATATGTCAATAGATATAGGTAGAGCAGCTATTGAATCTACATTTCGCTCTGCCACCTTAAATCATTACCGCCGCGTCAAACTAAAATATGCAGGCGGAGAAGCCTTACTATGCTCTCCTTTAATCAAGGATCTCCATTTATATGCTAAATCTCTTAGCGAAGAAAGAAACATTATATTAGATGGAGTTGTTCTCAGTAATGGAACATTGATTACACCTGAGATTATTGAGATGCTTCAAATATTGAATCTGCGTCTAATGATTTCACTAGATGGGTTATCAGATTTCCACAATATTCAACGAACTTATGCAGGCGGAAAGGGATCGTTTCAAGATGTTGAACGGGGTATTAAGATTGCTTTACAAAATGGTCTAATACCTGATATTTCTATCACCGTTAGCGGGCGGAATGCAGAAGGATTACCCGATCTGATTGAATGGATATTAGAGCATAATTTGCCCTTTAGTTTAAATTTCTATCGTGAAAACGAACTGTCCGCCTCTTACGAAGACTTGCAACTAGAAGAATCTCGGCTGATTAAGGGAATGTTGGCAGCATTCAAAGTTATAGAATTGAAATTACCTAATCGAAGCTTATTAGGTTCATTAGTCGATCGTGCTAATTTAGCATCTCCTCATAAACGAACTTGTGGAGTTGGGCAAAGCTATCTCGTATTTGATTACCAAGGACAAATTGCCAAATGTCAGATGCAGCTACATAAAACTATATCTTCAATCAACACTCAAGATCCTTTAAGTGTTGTGCGACAAGATAAAACAGGTATTCAGAATTTATCTGTTGAAGAAAAAGAAGGCTGTCGTACATGTGAGTGGAAATATTGGTGTACAGGTGGTTGCTCTTTGGCTACGTTTAAGGCTACAGGCCGTTATGATATTCAATCTCCAAATTGCAATATTTACAAAGCTTTATACCCTGAAGCTCTTCGGCTAGAGGGCTTGCGCCTTCTCAAATATAGTTAAGTATTAAGACGTATTGTCTTTAATGCTTTAAATCAAGAGCAATCTTTGAAACGTAGTAATCGCCAAAAATATATCAAGCCGCAATGGAAAATATAACTGAATTTACATTATTTGCTCCTCGCAACAAAGGAGCAGCTTTAATTGGGTCTTTTTCTGATTGGAAAGAAATTCCAATGTCAAAAGGTGAAGATGGTTATTTTCGCACTCAAATAAAACTGGAGGATGGCGTTTATCAATACAAATTTCGGATTCAAACCAAAAGTCCAAATTTTACACCTGATGAATGGATAGATGTCATCGATCCCAAAGCAACAGATGTTAATGAAACAGAAAAATATAGCCGGGTACGCATTCAAGATGGGCGAACCATTGTTGATACTTACCTTTGGCAACACGATGAAACGCCGTTGCCTGATAATCGGGAATTAGTTATATATGAAATGCACGTTGCAGATTTTACTGGTGATGAAGTTGGCTATCACAAAGGAGGCAAATACTTAGGGATAATTGAAAAGTTAGATTATCTTTGCGAATTGGGAATTAATGCAATTGAATTAATGCCAGTTAATGAGTACCCTGGTGATTATAACTGGGGTTATAAAGTTCGTCACTTCTTTGCTACAGAATCTAGTTACGGTTCAACAGAAGATTTAAAGCGGTTGATTGACGAGTGTCATGGTAGAGGCATTCGCGTCTTTATGGATGGAATTTATAACCACACAGATGAAGAATGTCCTTTAATACTGATTGACCGAAATTACTGGTACTACGAATATAAGCATTATCCTGAAGACCCAGATAACTACTGGGGGCCAGAGTTTAACTATGATAATTATGACAAAAACTTAAATATTAAGCCTGCATGGGAATACATCAGCGATGTAGTAGAATTTTGGATTAAGGAGTATCACATTGATGGAATTCGCTTTGATGCAGTGCGCCAATTAGCTAACTTTGAATTTTTCAACTGGCTAACTAAGCAAGCAAAAAACCATGCTGCACCTAAGCAATTTTACAATATTGCCGAACACATTCCCGATACAAGCACTGTAGTCAAGCCAGATGGGCCATTAGATGCTTGTTGGCATGAAAGTTTTCGCTACTTTATAATTCCATATATTTGCGGTCAATCATTTGAATTAGAACAACTCAAGCAGGTTTTAGATCCCAAACAGCAGGGTTATGCGATCGCTACCAATGCGATTAATTATTTGGCAACCCACGATCGCGAACGTGTATTACGAGAGTTAGGCAATTGCGGTATCTTTGACACCGCCGCATTTCAACGAGCAAAGTTAGCAGCGACTCTGTTAATCACAGCGATGGGTGTACCCATGCTGTGGATGGGAGAAGAGTTTGGCGAATACCAGCAAAAAAGCGAAGATGTGACTAAGCCGCAGAAGATTACTTGGTCTTTGTTGTCAGCCCCTCAGAATCATGATTTATTTGAGTATTATCGCAAGCTTATTGCTCTACGCCAGCAAACTCCAGCTTTGCAAAGCGATAATATTAAGTTTTTTTATGAAAACGCAGATGATAAAGTGCTGGCTTACACTCGTTGGGATGAGCAAAATTCTCATGTTGTCATAGTGGCAAATTTTTCTGACCAAAATCTAAATCAATATAAAATTTCCGACTTCCCAACTGCTGAGTATTTGCGAGATTGGGTCAGTAATCGGGAAGTAGAATCTGGAGAGAATAGTTTAGTTACTGACTTACCAAAATATACAGCTAAGATATTTGTTTTACAGTAGACAAGATTGGATATCTCATGGAGCTTATCTGATGAAGCGATCGTGCAGCAAATGTCTACTACCCAAGTGCCGCAACTAGTGGATGATTCACGCACTCGCAAAGTAAATGCCTTGTTAGCTATGGTGGGTGTTAGCTATGGTGGGTGGATGCAGTGAATTGCTATACTTATTCCTTGAGAATTTCTCCAAATCGCATTTAGGCTGCCAACAGCTATATTCGCGGATTTTGTGTGAGTATATCTTTTAATATACTCATATATGAATATGCTTTAACGTTCTCATCTCAGCAATTAGATGGTTGGAAAGAGATTAACCCAAGTGTTTTAATTTTATTAAAGAATTGGCAATCAAATCTCAGCCTATTCTCAATAGTCAATCTAGTAATTTTTGTGGTAATTAAAAATGACATCTACATCTAATACATTAGTTGATAAAACCTTCCGTGATAGTGATGGCAACATTGTTATAGCCGAGATGCCAAACCTACCACTCATTGTTTGGATAGCAACTACTTTACTCGCTCTAATTTTTACAAATGGCAAAATCAATACAGTCTTAGAAGTACTAGCAAATGGCTCCTTGTTTACTTGGGCTTGGCTAGAATTATTTCAAGGCGTTAATTATTTTCGCAGAGCGCTAGGTCTTGCAGTATTTATTGGTATTATTGTATCAAAAATTCAGTATTCATAACTGAATCAGTAAGTAAGCGAAATTATCCCATGATTGGAGTCAAAATTTTTAGTAATTTACGGTACAAGTATTAACCGGGCTTTGCCGTTTGCAGTTAGTTCGTAATAACTAGGACTTCCGCAAAAATTGCTAAAAAGCTTCATTTATCGTAGATACATAGTAGCTTACCCCAGGCTACTGCCAAGATGCCAAAAACGCCTTCTCTACGACAGGCTATGCCAACACACTGAAACTTCTTGGTTGAGATGGTAATTTTTCGATCGCCAGCTTGCCCAAATTTCTCACCCATGCTACTGACAAAATCTTTACCCCCTCGAACCTGCTTCTCTACGAGGTGCCGCTTCATGTTGTGAAATGGGCGCGATTGCCGACGACAGGCGGGTACGCGATCGCAATTGCTTTCATAGCTGGTTTTCCGAAGAAATAGAAACCGAAATACCCTTTATTTGTTGCTTGACTTTAGCTTTCGTATTAAAATCTTGATGTAATGCTTCATGGTTAATGCAGTCAAACGTTCAATTCGGATATTCAAAGATGTGCCCCTGCTATGTCTGATTTCCTTTATCACCCTACAGAATTGATCTTCTTCCATTTCCAACCCTTTTGTGTGTTGGGCTGTACTTAGGGTAAGTGGGGGCAGGCGATCGCAATTTGCGCGATCGGATCGCTGGTTAACTATCTACTGGATGCAGAGAGCTGGCTCCTATGTCATCCTAGATTAAGGAGAGTTAATTCAGTGATGTCTTTGATTTTAGTATTGAAAGGCTTTTCCTTTTAGTATTTACAGACTTCTCAGAGAAATTAAAATCTCTACACAGTGATGATTTTGGAGCGAATCGATGTCAATTTACGTAGGTAACCTCTCTTATGAAGTTACACAAGAAGATTTAAGTGGTATTTTTGCAGAATATGGTACTGTAAAGCGGGTTCAAGTGCCTACTGACCGTGAAACGGGTCGTCCGCGAGGCTTTGCTTTTGTGGAAATGGGAACTGAAGCTGAAGAAACAGCTGCCATTGAAGCTCTCGACGGTGCAGAGTGGATGGGTCGTGACCTTAAAGTAAATAAGGCTAAACCCAAGGAAGATAGAGGTGATAGAGGTTCCTTTGGTGGAGGCCGGGGAGGATACGGTGGTGGCGGCGGCGGACGCGGCGGACGCTACTAAATCTTGGAAACCAAGAAAACTTACCAAGAGTCTTAAGGTCAGACAAAACAAAAGTCTGTCTTTTTTTTGTAATGTTACCGCCTGCATATCATTGATTAAGTCAACTTAGTAGGAGAAATAATGACCCAAGTAATTGTCGGTGACAATGAACACATTGAATCAGCCTTACGACGATTTAAGCGAGAAGTTTCCAAGGCTGGAATTTTTCCAGACATGAGAAAGCATCGTCATTTTGAAACACCCTTAGAAAAACGCAAGCGCAAAGAAGTTGCCAAGCACAGACAGAGTAAGAGAAGTTTTCGTAATTAAGAACTGACATAGCTATAAACCAATAGGCTTGGGTTAGTGATATTTCGTTTTGGAAGATCCCCCCAACCCTCCCTAAAAAGCAGGTTTAGGAAGGATCGACCCTTAACCCAAGGATATTGAGATATAAACAAATGCCCTCATAGAATCTATGAGGGTTTTCCTTTTGCTTATTAAAAAATCAGGAAACCTCAAGAAACGCTAAAATCAACTCAGCCTTTGTATTGTAGCGGTTGTGTCCCACATCACTCAGAGTGCGGTTCACTGCATAAATCCTGATTGTCAACGTCCTTATCCCCAGCCTTGGGGAAACAAATTTTGCAACAGCTGTGGCGCACCGCTAGAGTTGTTAGACCGCTATGTTCCACTTCAGCCATTAGGATCGGGAGGATTTGCTCAAATCTACACGGTTTGGGATGAAAAAACTCAAACAGAGAAAGTGCTGAAAGTGTTGGTAGAAGATTCGCCAAAGGCACTGGAGTTATTTACCCAAGAGGCGGCGGTTTTATCTAGTTTGCAGCATCCAGGTGTCCCCACAGTTGATGCAGAAGGGTATTTTCAGGTACAACTGTTTAACCCCAAACCGCACCAACTACCTTGTCTGGTAATGGAAAAAATCAATGGGCGGACTTTAGAGGAGATATTAAAAAAATTTCCCCAAGGTTGTCCAGAGAATTTGGTTGTAAACTGGTTTGCTCAAGCTGTAGAGATTTTACAAGAATTACACAAACGTCAGATTATTCACCGGGATATTAAACCCTCTAATTTAATGCTGGGCACATCTTCGCCCACTGTAACCCTACCTCAAGGGCAAACAGAAGGCGATCGCTTGGTACTAATTGATTTTGGTGGGGCAAAACAATTTAGCGCCTCTAAGCTGCGTTCTCAGTCTAGTTCCACCCGCTTATTTTCTTCTGGCTATAGTCCCCCAGAACAAGTAAGTGGGAGTATTGTCGGGCCAAGTGCCGATTTTTATGCCCTTGGTCGAACAGTGATTGAAATGCTAACAGGCAAATACCCGCTAGACTTGGAAGACCAACAAACTGGAAAATTGCGCTGGCGAAGTTCGGTAAATGTCAAACCAGAACTAGCAGATTTACTGGATGAGATGGTGCAGGAGGATGTGCGATCGCGTCCCGCAAATGCAGCTATGATTCAAAAACGGTTGGCGAAGATTTCTCAACCATTACCGCCGCCAGGATTATTTGCCCAACTACGAGACAAGGTTAAGCTTGCGTCAACGCAAGTTTCCCAGAGATTTGCACTTATAATCCAAGCTATTGAACGAGTTTTAGCTAACTTTAGCCAAGCTGTAACTAAAACCGTTGTTTTTATCGCTCAGACACTCATCAAAATTTTCCAAGCTTGTTTGGCGACCATTTGGGCGATGATATTGGCTTATGTTGGCGCTTGTTTTGGTGCGATCGCTGGTTTTATTTTGGCATATCACACCAACTTAGGGCGGTGGGTTGTGGAATTTATTTCCAGTCAGCTAAACCAATTAGTGCCAAATACTCAACCCGTCTTCGGGGCAGATATTTTGGTATTCGTCGCCGCAGGCTGGGGAACCGCATGGGGACTGACAGTATCTGGGTGTTTTGGTCAACGGCGACGCTTTTTAGTAGCCTCGCTGATGGGCATGATTAGCTATGGCTTCGGCTGGTTCATTTTGCAATTAATTACACCAAAAGACAGTGGCGAGGGCTTAGTAGCAGTGATTTTAGTGTCAGCTTGCCTACTCACCTTGAGCTTAGGTCTTCGCAGCCATCATATAGTGTACGCTGTGTTCGCTGCCTTTGGTAGTGCGATCGCTTATGCATTTTTGATTATTTTGAGATTAGCACCGCCGATCTTCCAATTTACTACTCAACCAGCCTGGTCAGAGTTACAGTTACCTCTGATTTTTTTTGGTTCTCTAGGCTTCTTTATCAGCTTCTGGCTAGGAGTGAGTTACTACCTAATTGTCCCTGGATTGCGCTTTTTAGGATGGCGTTAAGATAATTCGTAATTCGTAATTCGTAATTCGTAATGACGCTCTCTATTAGACCCTGCGGACTTGCTAATGCTGCGCTAACGTAATATTAGGACTTACGCAAACAATAGCCAAAACCCTTTTTTATAGTAGGGGCAATTCATGTAGACGCAAAGCGGCTACTCTTATGAGAACGCTTTCAGGAAACCAGCAGGGTATTGCCTCTACCACATGTAATTCACATAACTGTCTTTAATTACGAATTACGAATTACGAATTACGAATTAATAAAGTGCCTAAAAACAAGATCCCCCTAGTCGTATTTTTCATCGAGCTAGGGGGATCACATATATGGTAGTCTATAAGAGGTTCGGTATAGTTGCTTACGAATCGATTCTATAGCCTATATTTCAGTTTGAGTAGTCTTACCACTAGAATTTATAGTATTTTTACACCTTCTTAATGAATGCTTCATCCCTGTTCTTCCTTAGAGAAGCGGTATATGTAAGTATGGCAGTACGCAGTGTGCGTAAATTGTCATTTTTGTAGATATCTGTAAAAAATATGAACTTTAAGATTGTTGCTACCGTCGCTTTGTTGGCGTGTTTTGGTTTTGCAGAGCAAGCCTTGGCGTTAAATCAGCTAGATTTGGATCAGTTGAAGGCAACAAGTGCCTGTCCCCGGTGTAATTTGAGTGGTGCTGACCTAACTCAACTGAATTTAACTGGAGCGAATTTGCGAGGGGCCGACTTGAGTAGTGCAACATTATCTAAAGCTAATCTCACCAAAGCCGATCTCACAGGTGCAAATTTAGAAGGTGCGATTCTGAACTTAGCGAATCTTAATAGTGCTTCCTTAACCGGAGCAAATTTGAAATCAGCATCCTTGGAAAATGCCGATCTGTCTTATGCCGGTTTCATCAGCGCCAATTTAGAAGCAGCAAACTTAAAAGGTGCGAAATTGGAATTTACCAATTTTCGGGGAGCTAATTTCCGACTAACAACTCTAGCTAATGGTGTCGTCACCTCAGATATGCCTTATAGCTGGTCGTCAGAGCGTCAAAAGACAAGAGAATGTAACCAGTTCAAACCCGAAAATACTCCAGGCACAACCTGTTATTCAAAATAAACTGGGGATTGAGGACTGGGGATTGGGGACTGGGCAATAATCAATAGCTTTTCTTCGTCTGCTTCCCCTGTTTCCCCTGCTTGTTCTTAACTATCCTTGTATAGCAAAAGCATTTTGTTTGTTAACAGTTCTTTATCATGGGAAAAAAGCTTGTAGATTAACTAAATCGATGCTTACCCATATAAAAGACTTAGCAGCAAAACTAGCGCCTCGCTTGATTGAAATTCGCCGCCACATCCACTCTCACCCAGAACTCAGCGGCCAGGAGTACCAAACAGCAGCCTTCGTAGCTGGTGTTTTATCTTCTAATGGTCTGCATGTACAAGAAGGTGTTGGTAAAACGGGCGTTATTGGAGAACTGCAAGGCACTGGTCAAAATGACCGTTTATTGGCAATTCGCACCGATATGGATGCCTTGCCAATTCAAGAGGGCACAAATTTGGAATACGCCTCTCGCGCCGAAGGTATTATGCACGCTTGTGGTCACGATGTCCATACCACTGTGGGCTTAGGAACGGCGATGGTGCTGTCCCAAATGGCGGAGGAGTTGAGTGGAAAAGTGCGGTTTTTATTTCAGCCAGCCGAGGAAATTGCTCAAGGGGCAAGCTGGATGGTGAAAGATGGCGCGATGGAAAACGTCTCAGCTGTTTTAGGGGTTCATGTTTTTCCTTCTATACCCGCAGGATCTATTGGCGTGCGTTACGGGGCATTGACAGCCGCCGCAGATGATTTAGAGATTCTAATTATGGGAGAATCTGGGCACGGGGCGCGTCCTCATGAGGCTATTGATGCGATTTGGATTGCTTGCCAAATTATTACTGCACTGCAACAAGCTATCAGCCGGACACAAAATCCTTTGCGTCCTGTTGTATTGAGCATAGGGAAGATTAATGGTGGCAGAGCGCCGAATATAATTGCGGATAAAGTACAGTTATTGGGAACCGTGCGATCGCTCCATCCCGAAACCCGCGCTCATCTCCCTAAGTGGATTGAAAATATTGTATCTAATGTTTGCCATACTTACGGAGCAAAATATCAAGTAAATTATCGTCAGGGTGTATCCAGCGTTCAAAATGATTACACTTTGACACAATTATTACAGTCAGCCGCAGAAGAAGCTTGGAGTAGCGATCGCGTCCAAGTTTTACCCGAACCCTCCCTTGGTGCTGAAGATTTTTCTATGTATTTGGAACACGCCCCCGGTTCCATGTTTCGCTTGGGTGTAGGCTACAAAGAAAGAATCATTAACCACCCATTACACCATCCCCAATTTGAAGTTGATGAATCTGCCATTATTACCGGAGTTGTAACTATGGCCTATGCCGCTTATAAATACTATCAGCAAAATGTTTAAACAAAAACTCCCAGCTTTGGTGTGCTGGGAGTTTTTGTTTAGACATCTCCTTGAACCACCCCACCGCAAGGCGGATGGGGATTCCTGACATCTCGTGATGACAGTGGGACATTCAAGTATCCCTCTAGACCCTCAAACTAACACCCATACGAGAGGCGTAAGAATTGGGCTTACTTTTGTATTTAGATTCATGCTTTCAGAGTCCATCACTCAGCCAGATAGGTACGCTCTGCATTCTGATATTGCTTGTCAGTTGTTTAGGCTTGCTGCTTAAAAGCAGTAGTGACTTACTGTGCCGGAGTCTCACCGCAAACGTGAATGCTTCAACACGTAGATGATTATTCTTACTCACTTTCCTATTTTAGCATTGAAGGGATTGTCTACTGCGCTCCGCTCCGTAGACCGCTATCCATCCCCACCGTATAGACGGATGGGGTTTTCCGCGAAATCAGATAAATTCAATATGCATTATCTAGAACCCTTGTAGAGACGTAGCACTGCTACATCTCTACATTCTTTTTCACCAGATGTCTTTTAACTAACCTTTTTTAGTAGATATAGAAAGCTCAAAAGCATCCTACACCTTCGATTCGGTAACAACACCTAGCTTTTGTTGAATTCGGGTCTTAGCAGCTTTGAATTCAGTAGCCAGTTGCTCGCTTTGTTCAGTGCTTAAGTTGTTGCGAATAGCAGCAAACATTGTGCTTTCTTCTTGACGAATATGATCGGCAATAGCCTCCCTCAACTGTTTGACTTTCTCTTTGAATAGCGGCGAAGATGGGCTGAGAGCCTTAATTTCTTCTAACGCCTGCTTTGCATGAGCTTGTTCATCAAACAGTTCTTGGGTGTTGCTTTGACCATAGAAAGGACGTACTTTTGGGTATACGACTTCCTCTTCAGCTTCAGCGTGGACACTTAGATCCTTATAAATTTGACCGAAGTACTCTTGGATCTTCTCAGGATTGTCGCTTTGGATCAATTCGGCGAACAGGGTATTTAGCTTGTTATGATCGAGGCGGATGGCATCCTGGATATTCATATCCTTTTTGTCACTGGCTTGGGTAACAGCGCTACCTACCACACCACTGACTGCGGCCAAAGCGTCTTGAACACGCGCCCAAATTCCTTGATCTGCATCTTGTCCAGTGAGTTCGCGGACACCCAGAATTTCTAAAATACCCTTGAGTTGTTCTTGGTGAGCGCGGTTTTCAAAGTTTATGGTATTGAGAGGTGCGATCGCTAGCAACACGTCAGCACCAACTTTTTGAGCAGCTTTATGAACTATCAAACCAGTGGTTACTAGTTGATGTTTCAGCAATTCATGCTGAGATACTTTGTCATACAGACTTAGCTCGGAACTTTTGAACAATTCTTTCGATTTTTCAATGAATTCTCTGACAATCTTTCTTGGTTCAGCCTGGATGCCATACTGACCAATTACAGTTTCTAGAATGCCAAGATTTTTTTCGTCATCATTGAGAAAATTTCGGATGCGATCGGCGATTTCGGAATCGAGTCCTTCTTTCAAAAATAGTTGCTCTTTTTCGATAACCAACTGTTGCAGTGCTTTCAGGTCTGCCAATCTAATAGCAATAGCATTGCGTTTCGTATCATCTAAAGTAGCTACCATCTGTGTTCTCCTCGGCAAAGTGTTCGTAGTCCTTACTGATATAACCTTGACACAGAGGGTTAGAAGATTCCATCTTTCTTTTGAGCGATCGCTTTCACCACTATGGGTAGAAAAAATAATTTTTCTTAACAATTTATATGTTCTTATACTTTTAGATAGATATCTGAAATATCAACTCAAACTGTATCCTGAGATAGATACTTATTCGGTTTTGTTTTATCAAGCAGAATCAAAGTATATCTATCAGAATGCGATTGGATTTTATGAACTATAATATTGTATTTGGTAATTCAAAATAAGCTCCCAATCACAGCGAGCATCCAAATTTGGCAAAAATATACGGAACTGACATGAAAATCCTTTTAAATCCTCTTCTCTTTGTGTCCTTTGCGTCCTTTGCGGTTCGTTTTTTATTCTCCGGGATAAGCCAGAATCTCGGATGTAAATTAAACTTGCACATTTGGGATGCTCCCCAAATCACAAGGCTTTAGTTGATGCTTCAAAGGTTCGCTTGATTAAAATTCGGAATGATATTTTAATTCGTTTAATCCTTTCTCAACATTCTGCCAGATTACAAACTTTAAAAGGTAGACTTTGGTACTTTTAGGTAGTTCTGTCCACCTTTTAACGAAGGGCTAGATTCTACTTACATCCTAAAGACTCACGAGTATCTACACCAGTTTTAGAATTAACACCACTTGCTTTAACACAAAGCTTTTTCACTTGCGTTCCATCTAAAATTGCATTCGTAAAATCAGTGCCTGTGACATTTACATCATCAAAAGTAGAACGCAGCATCATTGCATCGGTTAACACAGCATCACTCAAATCAGCATCCTTAAATCTTGATAGATAAGCTATGCCTTCACTAAAATTAGCACCATGCAGATTTACTCCCTCCAGCAGAGTACCGTTGAATACAGTGCCACGTAAATCAGCATTGCTAAAATTAGCATTCTCTAATTTGAGATTGGTAAACTCAGTGCCAATTAAACTTTGACCAGAGTAATCCTTACCCTTGAGTTCATCATTACCCACAGAACGGGTAATACTGGAAGAACTCGCAGCTTCCGCCGATAGGGGAAACAAAAAAAGAACCAAAGCTAAAACACAGCTAGCTATTAGTCGCCAATATTTCATAATGTCTTCTTAATAAATCTCAACACTTCCACCATTAACTATTAAACCTCACAGAAGAGGACAAAGGAATGAAGAAGGGAAGCGGGTACAGCTTACAGGGTAGAAATTATTCCCTATCATCTACCCCCTGTCACCTCTTCCCTAATCTCTCGTAGGATGATAGATGTTGAGGTGCGATGCCTAACGGCAAGTTGCTCCGCATCTACGCAAAATTACCTGTGGCTAATCAAGAAGACAACGCCCAATCTCTGGCGCGAACCCCTTTATATCAACTGGGTGTAGAACTCAAAGCCCGCTTTACCAGCTTTGGCGGCTGGGAAATGCCCGTGCAATTTAGTGGTATTAGCCGCGAACACGAGGCTGTAAGAAATACAGCCGGAATGTTCGATATTTCCCACATGGGTAAATTTACTCTCCAAGGTAAAAATCTCATTTCCCAACTTCAGCCTCTAGTGCCTTCAGACTTGAGTCGATTGCAACCTGGTCAAGCACAATACACCGTATTGTTAAATCCCCAAGCTGGAATTATTGACGACATCATTGTTTATTACCAAGGTGAAGACACTACTGGTATACAAAAGGCATTTATCATCGTCAATGCAGCAACCTCTGGTAAAGATAAAGCATGGTTATTGCAACATCTTGACCTGGATAAGTTGCAATTCCAAGACCTTTCACCAGAAAAAGCCTTAATTGCCGTCCAAGGGCCAAAAGCGATTAAATATCTCCAGCCATTAGTGAAAGAAGACTTAGAACCAATCAAAGCCTTCGGACATTTAGAAGCAACCCTACTAGGGAAACCTGCCTTCCTGGCCCGCACAGGTTACACCGGAGAAGATGGCTTTGAGGTGATGGTAGACTCAGATGTGGGGGTAGAATTGTGGCGAAATCTCCATAAAGCTGGTGTTATCCCCTGTGGACTTGGTGCGAGAGACACCCTGCGCCTAGAAGCAGCGATGGCACTTTACGGACAAGATATCGATGACACCACCACACCCTTAGAAGCAGGTTTGGGGTGGCTAGTTCACTTAGATACCAAATGTGATTTTATCGGACGAGAAGTTTTAGCACAGCAAAAAGCCACTGGAGTGCAGCGCCGATTGGTGGGTTTACAAACCCAAGGACGCAACATTGCCCGTCATGGCTATCAAGTGTTATCAGCAGGTAAAGTGGTGGGAGAAGTTACCAGTGGCACTCTGTCGCCCACAGTTGGTTATCCCATTGCCTTAGCCTACGTTCCTACCCAACTAGCAACCGTTGGTCAGCAGCTAGAAGTCGAAATTCGTGGCAAAGCTTATCCAGCAGTTGTAGTTAAACGTCCCTTTTATCGGTCAAAAAATCGTGTTGCCAACTGATAAGAGCCGGGGTTTTTGAGGAATAATGTGTTGTGAGTTACTCAATCTACAGTAAGGTTCATTACTAGATATGGCTTGGATGACTGTTGGGGCAATAATTTTTTTGATAAGGGAGAGGAAGTGATATGTCTTTTGAATATCCTCAAGATTTTAGATACCTCGATTCTCATGAATACGTGCGAATAGATGGCGAAATTGCCACCATTGGCATTACTGAGTTTGCCGTCCATGAATTGGGTGATATCGTCTTTTTGGAACTGCCAGAAATTGGCGACGCTCTGACCAGGGGAGAAAACTTTGGCACAATTGAATCAGTAAAAGCCGTTGAAGAACTGAATTCACCAGTCACAGGCACGGTTATAGAACGCAATGAAGCCTTAATTAATTCTCCCGAAGAAGTGTCAGAAGACCCCTACGGAGAAGGGTGGTTTTTGAAAGTGCGTGTCAATGACCCTGGTGAAGTTGAGGATGCCTTGACAGCAGATGAGTATCGCGCCCAGGTGGAAGGGGAGTAAGGAAGAGGGAGATGGTGAAGCAGAGAATGAAGATTTCCCTGCGTCACTGTCTCCCCATATCTTCTCTACCACTCCACTCGAAAATAAGTCATGAAATTTAGATAAAATTCAAAGTTACACCTACTTCTCATCAGTATTTATTGCAAAATATGAAATAGTACCATCTGGAGAGTAATTTGTGGTATTGAACGCCCCTATTCTCAAGTCTAATGAGCAGCAAGTGCTGGACGGAAAAAGTCAAAAGTTAAGTAGTTTTGTGCCAAGACACATTGGCCCTAACTCTGATGACATCCAGCTTATGCTTAAGGTTTTGGGGTTTCCCAGCCTGGATGCCCTAATCGATAAAACAGTTCCCCAGACAATTCGGCTGAAGCAACCGCTAAAGTTACCAGAAGCTGAAAGCGAGTATGCAGCACTGGTATCGTTAAAAAAAGTTGCTAACAAAAATCAGGTTTTCCGCTCATACATCGGTATGGGATATTACGACACTATTACCCCACCTGTGATTGGGCGTAACATCCTAGAAAACCCAGGTTGGTATACTGCTTACACTCCTTATCAGCCAGAAATTGCCCAAGGGCGACTAGAAGCGCTGCTCAATTTTCAAACCCTGATTATCGACCTCACAGGTTTGGAAATCGCTAATGCTTCGTTACTTGATGAAGCCACAGCCGCAGCTGAAGCAATGAGTTTAAGCTACGGTGTCTCCAAAAATCAGGCAAATGCCTATTTTGTCTCTCATGATTGCCATCCCCAAACTATTGACGTGTTACAAACACGGGCTAAACCATTAGGGATTAATATTATTGTCGGCGATCATCAAACATTTGATTTTGAGCGAGCAATTTTTGGGGCTGTTCTACAATACCCCGCAAGTGATGGCACTATTTACGACTACCGTGCTTTTATAGAAAAAGCCCATGCTAAGGGTGCATTGGTGACGGTAGCAGCAGATCCTTTAAGTTTAACTTTGCTCACCCCTCCTGGGGAATTTGGTGCTGATATTGCTGTCGGTAGTACCCAGCGCTTCGGTATTCCCTTGGGGTTTGGGGGGCCTCATGCGGCATACTTTGCTACGAAGGAAGAGTATAAGCGGCTGGTTCCGGGGCGAATTGTGGGAGTATCAAAAGATGCTCAAGGTAAGCCTGCATTACGTCTGGCTTTGCAAACCCGCGAACAGCATATCCGCCGCGAAAAAGCTACTAGTAATATTTGTACTGCACAGGTGTTGCTGGCAGTAATGGCGAGTATGTACGCGGTCTATCATGGGCCTGCTGGACTGAAGCAAATTGCTGAAAATATCCATTCCTTGACGGTGTTACTGGCACAAGGACTGAAGCGTTTGGGTTATAGGGTCGTTTCAGAATCTTTCTTTGATACGCTGCGAGTAGAACTGGGAACACACAATTTAGAAGATATTCTGGCAAATAGCGAACAGCTTCAAATTAATTTGCGGATTTTTGATGCAACTGCTGTTGGTATCTCACTGGATGAAACTACTACAGTAGATGATGTGCTTCACATCTTAGCAATCTTTGCAGGCGAAAATGAACTACCCTTCAGTTTAGAAGAATGGTTTTCTCCGCTTCTCTGTATCTCCCCCTCCCCCCATCTTCCCCTCACCCGTACCAGTACATATCTCACCCACCCAGTTTTTAACCGCTATCACTCAGAAACTGAGTTATTGCGCTATCTGCACAAGCTAGAAAGCAAGGACTTGTCGCTAACAACATCGATGATTCCTTTGGGTTCTTGCACAATGAAGTTGAATGCAACTGCTGAAATGATTCCGGTAACTTGGGAAGAATTTGGCAAGATTCATCCATTTGCCCCTGCGTCGCAAACTCAGGGTTATCAAATGATATTTAAGCAACTTGAGAAATGGTTAGCTGAAATTACTGGTTTTGCTGGGATTTCTCTACAGCCAAATGCTGGTTCTCAGGGCGAATACGCGGGACTTTTAGTAATTCGTCAATATCACGAAAATCGGGGTGAAGCACACCGCAACGTTTGTTTGATTCCCACTTCTGCACATGGGACAAACCCAGCAAGTGCGGTAATGTGCGGGATGAAGGTGGTGGCTGTTGCCTGTGACTCACAAGGTAATATTGACGTTGATGACCTGAAGGCTAAGGCAGAAAAACACAGCAATGAATTAGCCGCCTTAATGGTGACATATCCCTCAACTCACGGTGTCTTTGAGGAGCCAATTCAGGAAATCTGCGCTGTTGTCCATAGTCACGGTGGACAAGTTTACATGGATGGGGCAAATATGAACGCCCAAGTAGGCATTTGCCGTCCTGGAGATATTGGCGCGGATGTTTGCCATTTAAATTTGCATAAAACTTTTTGTATTCCTCATGGTGGCGGTGGCCCTGGTATGGGCCCCGTTGGGGTAGCCTCTCATCTTGTGCCATTTTTGCCTGGACATGCTGTAGTCAGGACTGGGGACTTGGGACTGGGGACTAGGAAAGAGGAAATTCCCAATCCCCAATCCCCAATCACCAGTACCCAACATATTGGTGCTGTGGCGGCTGCGCCTTGGGGTAGTGCCAGTATTCTGGTGATTTCTTGGATGTACATCGCCATGATGGGTGCAGATGGTTTAACCCAAGCAACTAAGGTGGCGATTCTCAACGCTAACTACATCGCCAAGAAACTGGAATCGTACTATCCGGTTTTGTATCAGGGGAAAAATGGTCTAGTTGCCCATGAATGTATTTTAGATTTGCGATCGCTCAAAAAATCAGCTGCGATCGAAATCGATGATGTAGCCAAGCGTCTGATAGATTACGGTTTCCATGCGCCGACTGTCTCCTGGCCTGTAGGAGGTACAATCATGGTGGAACCTACAGAAAGTGAATCTAAACAAGAGTTAGATCGTTTCTGTGATGCTTTGATTTCTATTCGCCAAGAAATTGCCGAAATAGAATCAGGCAAGGTGGATATCCAAGATAATGTTTTAAAGAACGCACCCCACACTGCTGAAAGTCTTATTACAGGAGAATGGCACCATTCCTATTCTCGCGAACAAGCCGCCTATCCTGCTTCTTGGACTCGTGAATATAAATTCTGGCCTGCTGTTGGTCGCATTGATGCAGCCTTTGGCGACAGGAATTTTGTTTGTTCTTGTCTGCCAATGGATGCTTATTCCTGATAGCACCATACAGTTTAGTTAAAACTTGCTCTCCTCAACTCTCATTTTCCGAAAGTTGAGGGGATTTTTTAATAATTTTTTTAGCTCCCCAGTGAAAATATTATTGGGAATGTTGGTTTGGATGGTATGGGAAGGTTAGATATGATTTAGGCAGAAGATAAATACTAATTGCTTCTATAATTATCTAAGTTATTTAATTCATCTTCCAAAGAATCTGAATCTTGAGAAGTTGGAATTTTCATGCTAATCAAAAATACTATTTGATCGCTTTCAATATTTATATTAGTTACATTAACTACTGCTTTCTCAGGCGATAAATCTAAGCCTGGAACCTTTATCGACTGATTTTTATACCCTGCATCATCTAGCCATTCAGAAATATTTCGCCAATTTTCTAACTTTTCATCAGACTTATCCAACAGACTTTTTACATACCTGTATATAGTTGCACAGAGGTCAGTTTCTACACCCTTGCCGTTTTTACCAAGTTTATCAGCTATTTCAGCCGGACTACAGCCACAAAGCAAACCTCGCAAGTGTCGCTTTTCCACTGGTGTCAAACGCTTACCTTTCACTGATGACAAATCAGAGTAAAGGGTTTCTAAGTCCCAGTGGTTTTCTGCTTGCATAAAGGGTTCATTGCTGGATGCCATAGTCTAATTTTGAAGGTTGTCTTTAATTTCCTGATGTAATTTTACCATTATCCCTGATGGCAGCTAGGGGATGATTAGCTTTTAATGGCATGATACTGAGATAAAAGCAACAAAAATTACATTAATTTTAGTGATCTATTATGGATAAGCTAGTTGACAAAATCGCGGCATTAGGTGTGCCTGGTCTTGTACTTTTGGTTGCTATGGCTGTGACGGGATGGGCTGGAGCAGCTGCAATAACAGCAGCTTTAGCAGTGCTTGGTGGGCCATTCGGAATGCTTGGAGGAATTGCTGTACTTGGCTTGCTTGCTCTAATGTCACAAGGATTAGCTGAGTATGGATTTGAAGCAATTTTTAAGTCTACGGTAGATCAACTTAGAACAAAAGGGAAATCTAAATCAGATATAGAACGTGAGATTGAATCTTACCCTATTTCAAGCGATTTGAAATTGAAGATAAAGGATTATTTGAGAAAACTTGCATAGTTGAGATACTGCTCCATATTTTATTAATCGATACTTCAAACAACAAAATTGACTATGAACACTAATCAAGAACAAGAATTAACTCAAAATCCTGTATCTGAATCATGTGAAGATAATCAAACGATTGAAGAAGGACAAAAAGGAGAGTTGTATAAAAAGATAATTTCATTTTTCCAAACTATACCATCAAGCTTAAATAATCTGTTTACTGCCCTATTTAAGGCTAATTCCCCATCCAAGCCTGTTGATGAAGGGACTTTTTCTCAGAGGACAGAGCGTATTCATGCCTATAGTGATTTTATTAAATCTGCATCTAAATTCATTTGGATTGGTGTTGTTTTCATAATCATTATTCAACTATGGGGTAATTTTTCGCTTAATCACATCAGCGATGCGTCTAAACGCAAATCAAATACTGTTACGATTACTATTCCTGAACAAAAGCTATCTCAAATGTCTGATGATGTTGCAAATGCCCTTGGCAAGGCATTAGTTAGTGCCAGAGCATCTGCATCAAATAATCTGGAACAATGGCATGATGAGGTAATGCAACGTGTAGACCATCCGTTTCTCGATTGGTACTACAATTATTTTACTCAGTGGGGTGTTGGTGTAGAAGCTATTTGGGTAAATATTAGTGCTAGTTCAGAAGAAGAAAAAGCTGAAAAATTAATTGGTAATTTCCAAAATGAATTTACTAAAAAGGTTTTGCAACCATCATCAATGCAACTTGAAATGGAACGTTTTACAAGAGAAGCAATTGATAAATATGTATCTGAAGCTAATCAAAAACTAGCAGGAATCCAAAGTCAGTATCAGATTCCCAGACCTGTTTGGGAAGAATTTTTAGAAGGTTTAGGAAGTACAACATATAATACAGGTAGCAAAGAGCAAAATCTCTCTATTCGCGCCCTTTCGCGTGGTACAGGTTATGTAGCCGCCAGTGCAATGATGAAAGCTGTTAGTGTTATTGGGACTAAAAAAATTGCTACAGCAACTGTGAGTAAAGCAACTTCTAAAGTAGTTGCTAAGATAGCAACTAAAACTGCAACAAAGGTAGCAACAGAAGGAACAGGTGAAGTTGCTGCTGGACTTTTAGGTTTAGAACTACTTAATCCTATTGCTGGTTTAGGAGTTTTAGCATGGGATATCTGGGATCATTATCATACAGTTAAAGTAGAAAGACCAATTCTAAGAGAAAACCTCTACAATTATTTGAATGAGGTAAAAGACTCATTACTGAATGATAAGGAAAATGGAATTTTGTCTTCAGTGAATAAATTCCATGATGGAATTATAGATACTTTAAATAGCAAGCCAATATTGGCTAAATAAAAGTTGCTTGTTCGTCAGCAGATACCAAGTTTCTGTTGTTTTTATTTGGTATAATCCGCAATTACATAATTGAAGGCTGCCTATGCTGACTAAAAAATATTTAGTCAGCATAGGCAAGTTTTGTTTTGTAATTGCTCTATTATTTATTAATAGTTATTTAGCTATTAAAGAATGTAACAATAAATTTACAAATAAGTGAGCCAACACTTTTATATAAAGTCAACAATTACAAAGAAATATTTCGTTTTTTATATCGATTTGTGTCATATAAGCGATAAAATGCCTACTGGGCAAGCATTTTCTGATAAAAAACAGATATTGCCTAAAAGTTCACAAGTTACTTGTAGCTGATGATGCCGCGAGGAACTTCCTTCAGAGAACACGCATCAAAGGAGCCGAAGAAGCATGTTCACACACGTCAAGTCCACCATTAGACACATTGCGCCTGATAACTTACGCGGTCGTAGTTTAATCAAGGTGGTCTATGTCGTGCTTGAGTCCCAGTACCAGAGCGCATTGTCGCAAGCGGTTCGCACCATTAACGCGAACAATCCCAACTTGGCGATTGAAATCAGCGGGTACTTGATTGAGGAACTCCGCGACCCCGAAAATTACGAGGAGTTCAAACGAGAAATTGAGAATGCGAATATCTTCATCGCTTCCCTCATTTTCATCGAAGACTTAGCACAGAAAGTAGTAGCGGCAGTAGAACCACACCGCGATCATCTCGATGTTTCCGTTGTCTTTCCCTCCATGCCAGAGGTAATGCGCCTGAGTAAAATGGGCAGCTTTTCCTTGGCACAGTTGGGTCAGTCAAAAAGTGCGATCGCGCAATTCATGCGGAAACGCAAAGAAAAATCCGGTGCGGGATTCCAAGATGGGATGCTGAAGCTTTTGCGAACCCTCCCGCAAGTGCTGAAGTTTTTACCGATGGACAAGGCACAGGATGCCCGAAATTTCATGCTCAGTTTTCAGTATTGGCTAGGTGGTTCTCCAGAAAACCTGGAAAACTTCTTGCTGATGCTAGCTGATAAATATGTATTTAAAGGTTTAGATAAACAAGATTTTGAACCTTCTACATACGAACAGCCGGTGGTTTATCCCGATTTAGGGATTTGGCATCCTTTGGCTCCTAGTATGTTTGAAGATGTCAGAGAGTACCTCAATTGGTATACAGCTCGTAAGGATATTTCTAGCGATCTAAAAGATCCCCTAGCTCCTTGTGTCGGTTTAGTATTGCAACGTACTCACCTAGTTACAGGGGATGATGCCCATTATGTGGCAATGGTGCAGGAGTTGGAAGCAATGGGCGCACGGGTACTACCTGTGTTTGCTGGTGGTTTGGATTTCTCCAAGCCTGTGGATGCATACTTCTACGAACCAATTACCAAAATACAGTTAGTAGATGCAGTGATCTCGCTGACTGGTTTTGCTTTAGTGGGTGGCCCAGCTAGACAAGACCATCCCAAGGCAATTGAATCACTCAAGCGCTTAAACCGTCCTTACATGGTGGCGTTACCCTTAGTATTCCAAACCACAGAAGAGTGGATGGATAGCGATTTAGGGTTACATCCAATTCAAGTAGCTTTGCAAATTGCGATTCCCGAATTGGATGGGGCAATTGAGCCGATTATATTATCGGGTAGAGATGGAACTACAGGCAAAGCGATCGCACTGCGCGATCGGGTTGAAGCTGTAGCCGAACGCGCCTTAAAATGGGCTAACCTCCGCCGGAAGCCAAAACTAGATAAAAAAGTCGCCATTACCGTTTTCAGTTTCCCACCAGATAAAGGCAACGTGGGAACCGCCGCGTACTTGGATGTATTCGGCTCCATCTACGAGGTGATGAAAGCCCTCAAAAATAACGGCTACGACTTACCAGAATTGCCAGAATCAGCCGAAGCGTTGCTGCAAGAAGTCATCCATGACGCACAGGCGCAGTACAACAGCCCAGAACTGAACGTTGCTTACAAAATGTCGGTTCCTGAGTATGAAGCGCTGACCCCTTACTCTCACCGCCTAGAGGAAAACTGGGGGCCACCTCCGGGACATCTCAACAGCGATGGGCAAAACCTGCTAATTTATGGTAAGCAATTCGGTAACGTCTTCATTGGCGTACAACCCACATTTGGTTACGAAGGCGACCCGATGCGGCTGTTGTTCTCCCGTTCCGCTAGTCCTCACCACGGTTTTGCTGCTTACTACACTTACCTAGAGCAAGTTTGGAAAGCTGATGCTGTACTGCACTTTGGTACACACGGTTCCTTGGAATTCATGCCAGGTAAACAGATGGGGATGTCTGGTGATTGTTATCCAGATAACTTGATTGGCTCAATTCCCAACCTGTATTACTACGCAGCAAATAATCCGAGTGAAGCGACAATTGCCAAACGCCGGAGTTATGCCGAAACAATTTCTTACTTGACACCGCCGGCAGAAAATGCTGGTTTGTATAAAGGTTTGAAGGAACTCAGCGAATTAATTGCTTCCTACCAAACCTTAAAAGATAGTGGACGCGGTGTTTCCATTGTCAACAGCATCATGGATAAATGCCGAATTGTGAATCTGGATAAGGATATTAACCTGCCAGAAACCGATGCCAGAGACATGAGTACCGATGAGCGGGATAATATTGTTGGCAACGTCTACCGCAAGTTGATGGAAATTGAGTCGCGGTTGTTGCCTTGTGGATTGCATGTTATTGGTAAACCGCCAAGTGCAGAAGAAGCGATCGCAACTCTTGTCAACATTGCTAGTCTAGATCGTCAAGAAGAAGGACTTCAAGGCTTACCGGGAATTATCGCTAACAGCATTGGGCGTAATATTGACGATATTTATCAAAGTAATGACAGAGGCATTTTAGAAGATGTCCAGTTATTGCAAGATATCACTTTGGCAACCCGTGCAGCAGTTACCGCCCTTGTCCAAGAGCAAATCGACGCGGAAGGACGAGTTTCTCTGGTTTCCCGGTTGAATTTCTTCAACATGGGCAAAAAGGAACCTTGGGTAGAAGCATTGCATAAAGCAGGTTATCCCAAAGTTGACACCGCCGCCCTCAAACCCCTACTTGAGTATTTGGAATTCTGCTTGCAACAAGTTTGTGCCGATAACGAACTGGGAGCATTACTCAGAGGCTTGGAAGGCGAGTATATCTTACCTGGCCCTGGTGGCGATCCCATCCGCAACCCGGATGTATTGCCCACTGGTAAGAATATCCATGCACTCGATCCGCAATCCATCCCAACAACAGCAGCAGTTCAATCAGCCAAAATTGTCGTAGACAGGCTTTTGATCCGTAACAAGGCGGAAAATGAAGGAAAATGGCCAGAAACCATTGCGTGTGTCCTTTGGGGAACCGATAACATCAAAACTTACGGTGAATCCCTAGCGCAAATTATGTGGATGGTGGGCGTGCGTCCAGTTCCCGATGCTTTGGGACGGGTGAACAAGTTGGAATTGATATCTTTAGAAGAGTTGGGACGACCCAGAATTGATGTGGTAATCAACTGTTCTGGTGTATTCCGCGACTTATTCATCAACCAAATGAACCTGCTAGATCAAGGCGTGAAGATGGCGGCTGAGGCGGATGAACCCTTAGACATGAATTTTGTTCGCAAACACGCTTTGCGACAGGCTGAAGAAATGGGGATTAATCTGCGTCAAGCAGCAACTCGCGTTTTCTCCAACGCTTCTGGTTCCTACTCGTCAAATATCAACTTGGCGGTAGAAAACAGCACTTGGGATAGCGAAGCTGAGTTGCAGGAAATGTATCTCAACCGAAAATCTTTCTCCTTTAATTCCGATAACCCCGGAATCATGGACGAATCGCGCGGTATTTTTGAAAGTACATTGAAAACTGCTGATGCAACCTTCCAAAATTTGGATTCTTCCGAGATTAGCTTAACGGACGTTTCTCATTACTTCGACTCAGATCCTACTAAGCTGGTGGCAAGTCTGCGGGGTGATGGTAAAAAACCAGCATCTTATATTGCAGATACAACCACAGCTAACGCCCAAGTGCGGACATTATCAGAAACCGTGCGTTTGGATGCGCGTACCAAATTGTTAAATCCCAAGTGGTACGAAGGGATGCTATCTCACGGTTACGAAGGTGTGCGCGAACTCTCCAAGCGGTTGGTGAATACAACAGGTTGGAGTGCGACAGCCGGCGCTGTGGATAACTGGATTTATGAGGATACGAACGAAACCTTCATCAAAGATGAAGAAATGCAGAAACGGTTGCTGAACCTCAACCCTCATTCTTTCCGCAAGATTGTATCAACTTTGTTGGAAGTGAATGGACGCGGTTATTGGGAAACTAGCGAGGATAATTTAGATCGTCTGCGCGAGTTGTACCAAGAAGTTGAAGACCGGATTGAAGGGATTGAATAATCTCTAATCATAAATGTAGGGACGTTTTATGAACGTCTCTACATAAAAAATCGTTTTGATAAATTGTATGGAATCCGGCTAAATGAAAATCAAATATATAATTATAAATAGGTATGTCTGCTAAAGATGTCTTTCATGAAGTTGTCAAAACAGCTTTACAGAAAGATGGTTGGCAAATTACTCACGATCCACTCACAATGAGCGTGGGAGGAGTTAACCTTTCGATTGATTTAGCCGCCCAAAAGCTGATTGCAGCAGAACGTGAAGGACAAAAAATTGCAGTCGAAGTCAAAAGTTTTTTAGAGAGATCGTCTGCTATTTCAGAATTTCATACAGCATTAGGACAGTTTATTAATTATAGAGGTGCATTACGACGGCGGCAACCGGAGCGTGTTTTGTATTTAGCAGTACCTTTAACAACTTACAAAACATTTTTTCAACTTGATTTTCCTCAAGAGATGATAGCAGAAAATCAAGTAAAAATGCTTATTTATGATGTAGAACAAGAGGTGATTTTCCAATGGATAAATTAACTCGATATCGCCAGCTTTTACAACAGATATTACATGATTATAGTGAGCAAAAACCAGCCTTCGGAAATATAGAAGTTGAAACAATTTTTGATACAGAACGTGACCATTATCAAATAGTTCATGTAGGGTGGGAAGGTCAAGACTGGATACATAGTTGTATTATTCATATTGATATTAAAGGTGGGAAAATTTGGCTTCAGTGGAATGCTACAGAAGATGATATTGCAGCTAATTTGGTAGCTGCGGGAGTTCCCAAGGAAGACATTGTGTTAGGTTTTCAGTCTCCTTTTATGAGACAGTTTACAGAATATGCAGTGAGTTAGGAGATGTTTTGAAAATCTCCAAGTACTACTTAATGAATGTTAACCCCAACGCCTGTGTTAATATGATGAAGAATATGAGCAATTCATGACATTGATTTAGAATAAATTGTGAAGAATTGTTTTTTGAATAATTTAAATTTAGAGCAATTTTCAGATAAATGAATCAAATTTTAAAAATTTTATTTTTAGTTATAATTAATCCTGAATTAAATTAGTATAAATATACTATACTTTATTATAATAATTGCTTGGAAGCAATCACAATGATAGATGGTAAAGCTATTTCTATTTCCTTATTTACCGGTGCATTTGGTTTAGACTTGGGTATGGAACAAGCAGGATTTAATACACTAAGTGTAGTAGAAAAAGACCGTGATGCTGCAAAAACAATTGCTCTTAATAGACCATTTCTTCAAGAAAGTGCTGTCTCTAGAGAAATAGAAAAAGTTAGTTCCCAAGAATTACTTGAGGAAGGGGGAAGAGTTTTAGATTTAGGTAGAGCCTTACGCCCTGGTGAAGTAGACTTAGTAACAGGTGGTCCACCTTGTCAGCCATTTAGTACCGCAGGTAAAAGAGGTTCAGTTATGGACCCTCGCGGTAGTTTATTTATGGACTTCACCCGTATTGTTAAAGAAGTCCAACCCCGATTTTTCTTGATGGAAAATGTGAGAGGTTTGCTTTCTGCTCCAATTCGTCATAGAGCAATTAACCAACGGGGAAAAGATTACCCTCCTTTAGAATCTGATGAAATAGCAGGTGCTGCTTTAAGGGTGGTATTAGCAGAAATGGAGGAACTAGGCTATAACGTCGTTTATAACCTTTTAGAAGCAGCAGATTACGGCGTTCCGCAAAATAGAGAACGTGTAGTATTTATTGGTTCTAGAGATGGTGAAGCTGCTACATTTCCTTTACCTAAATATTGCAAAGATGGTAAAACATTACCTAAATGGCGGACTTTACGAGATGCAATAACTGGTTTAATTGATCCAGAACCGGAGTTTATGACTTATTCAGAAAGTCGTCTGAAATTTTTAAGATTATTACAAGCGGGACAAAACTGGAGACATTTACCAGAAGAATTAAAAAAAGAGGCTATGGGAGGTGCTTATAATTCTGGAGGTGGAAAAGTCGGTTTTTATAGAAGATTATCTTGGGATAAACCTTCGCCAACAATAACAACAAGTCCGCATCAAAAAGCTACAGATATGTGTCATCCTGTAGAATTACGTTCTTTAACCGTGCGGGAGTCTGCAAAAATTCAAACTTTCCCTGATGATTGGATTTTTTATGGTTCTGTAAGTTCTAAATATAAACAAATTGGTAATGCAGTACCAGTAATACTTGCAAAAGAAATTGGTAACTATCTTTTCAATTTGATTCAAGGAAATAAACAAAAAGGTAAAGAAGTGGCTGAACAACTTTCCCTGTTTGCTTTATAGAATTTATTTTGCAGCTAACTCAGTAAAAGCTTTATCAATTTTCTGTAACATATTTCTTACATGGTTCTCAATAAGGTTATAATCCATGTGAATTTTCTCCCAAAATACTTTACCTGCAATCCGAGGAATTTTAGAATCATTAAATGTCCAATCACCTAAATTAAAAGCTGCTATAAATAAAGGGTTTTGATGAATACTTAACTCATGTTTTGCTCTAGGCACTTGAGAACCAGTTAATGTACCTTTTAGAGTTTTTAATTGTGCAAATTTAACTTGTTCTTCTGAAAATAAGATGATATCAATACCAGTAATTTTAATTCCAAATTCAAATTCAGGTATAATTACATAAGGGCTAATATTAGCTATTTCCTCCCAAAGTACTCCCATTTTTGTGCTAAGGCTTCTTGTGACTGAGTTGCTAGTTACTAGCAATTTTGCTCCACAGAGTTCAAAAAGATTTCGTGGGTTAGGATGATGCTCAAGTATTGCACTTTTCTTTTGAAAATCCGCTTTTAGCCATTCAATAAAATTATCTGCAAATTTATCAGTTTTACTGCTAATTAATTCAGATTGTATATCTAATTCTATAATGGATAAATTCTGGTTATCTTGTGCAATTTGATATTGAAAATAAGCAGGTGCTATTGAAGAAATAATTTTTCCATATTTATATGCTGTATGCAAATCTTCATCCGCAATATGAGTTACATCAATTAATAAAGCATGATTCAAAATTAATACTTTACGTTCTTGGATAGAAAGAGTTAATAGAGTTTCAGCCACTAACTCAGTAGGCATAAAAATTATATTTAACTGATTGGGCTTTCTTAGTATTCCCCAAATTATCCACTAAACTGCGACATTTAGTGAAATTTTATTTGCTGCTTGCTGTAAATTGGTGTGTTAGTGTAGCTTACCATAGGTATCACGACAAGCCGCTACGCATCTACGCTTAGTTTTTGAGATTTTCTGTAAGGCGATCGCACTCACTCTTCCACAACAGGCGATCGCATTATTTTTGAGGTTTTCTGCAAGGCGATCGCTTTGTTTTGAGATTTTCTGCAAGGCGATCGCCTACAATGCCATCATACAATCAGCGATCGCAACATCCAAAAAAGACTCAAACTATAAGTGTATCCAACACTAGCACTGTTAACGCTGGTAAAGATGGCAACCGCGCATCATTTGTCAAGAAAAATGATGCACCTCCACGAATAGCAGTAGCCATTTGAATAGCATCTGGGGTTCTTAAGTTATAATTTGCCCTTAATTCTGCTGCATTTTCAGCAATGTCAGGAAAAACTTCTATAGTAGTCAAACCTTGGGAATTAAATAGAATTTCACGATATTGTTGAGCTAATGCTGTGTTTCCTTGTCGCAAGGGATAGACTAACACTTCCGTGATGGTCAAAGCTGATGTTACAACGCTAAACTCACTACGAAACATCGCTTCAAAAAAAGTATCTGTAACATCCAAATAATTAGGATTTTCTTCAATAAAGTAAATCAGTGGAGCAGTATCCAAACCTATAATTTGCCCCTGTAGCTGGACTAGCCATTCCATGAATCACGTTCCTGATTAATGTATTCTTGAGCATCAATGCCATTCCAGATTTCTTTACCTAATCCACGTAATTCGAGAATGCTATGCTTTTGCTTAGGTATCATCGTCACCTGTTGACTAATTAAACTTGACAATTCTTCAATTAAGCGTATTTGCTCTTCAGGAGTTAGGCTTTGAGCTTGCAGTAGTACTTCTTGATAATTAGACATAATATTTACACTTCTACTTCTGTGGATTCTAAGTCAAATATACACAGACAGACTGCATTTATTTATAAAATAAATAAACGTAGACAGGCTTGATATCTGCTTGTTTATCAGAATAACCATTGCGATCGCACTCACTCTTGCATACAGGCGATCGCATTGTTTTTGAGGATTTCTGCAAGGCGATCGCACTCACTCTTGCATAACAGGCGATCGCTTAATTTTTGAGGTTTTCTGTAAAGCGATCGCACTCACTCTTGCATACAGGCGATCGCATTGTTTTTGAGGATTTCTGCAAGGCGATCGCTCACTTTTGGACAACAGGCGATCGCTTAGTTTTTGAGGTTTTCTGAAAGGCGATCGCGCGTGATAAATTAATGTGAACACTGCAATGTATACTTCCTAAATTTATCCTCTTAAGTGCCTAAGCATTGAAGTGGCGGCTAAAACAAAATTATTCCCGTATTATGTCACAGTAGAAAGCTGTGTTATTATACTGCCTAGCAATAAATACTTTGATAAACGTAAAACAGATACTAGTATCAAATAAAAAGTTCACAGATTATAATTGCGTAGGCGTAGCCAGCCGTAGGCATCGCTTACAATCCGACTACTTCGTGTAGGGTGATAAATCTCAGATAATGGTGGGTTATGCTGTTTCTAATTAGATCAAAATAAAAGATTTTCAAAAGGATAACTTTGCTTCCAACGATAGGTATTAAAATCACGCTTATCTACTGAGAAAATGCGTCCATGCCCTAAATGTTCTGCTAAAATCACTAGGGAAGCATCAGCCAAATCCATTGGAAGATCGGCATATTTTTTCATTAATTCAATAATTCGGGGAGTATGGTGAACTTCTAAATTAAAAATTGTAAATAATTCTTGTTGCAGACTATTTATAAAAGTAATTTCAGCGTCAATTCCCTTGCGGGTTAGCAAAAGATAACAGGTTTCTGTGACAACACACCATGTTGTGATTAAAGGTTCATTATATTGTTTTAAAGCTTGTTTTGCTCTTTCGTGGTAGGTATCTTTTTTATCAATAAGAGCTAACCAAAATCCTGTATCAACTACGATCATATTTAGTTGTCAATGTATTAGATAAAACTTCTTTATAAGTTGTTGATAAATCTTCGTCAACAGAACAACAACCAATTAATCCAATTTCATCAAACTTTTCATAGAGACTTTTTTCTTGACTATGATTTTCTGATTCTGCTTGAGGATAACGCTTTTTGAGTAACTGAATAAAATCTAGTAGTAATATTTGAGCTTCTTCTGGTAAGGTATCAATATCTCTATATATTTCTTCAATTTTTATAAGCATAATTAACTTCTAGATTGAGGAAATTTTTGGTATGACCCTATTATAGACTAATTTTCAACTTAAGTGAGGTGACACAATCGCGCGTGATAAATTAATGTGAACACTGCAATGTATACTTCCTAAATTTATCCTCTTGAGTGCCTAACCATTGAAGTGGCGGTTAAAGGCATACAGCCAAATAATACTTTAAAGTTTAAAATGTATTTAGTTTATGCGAGACGCTAAAGAAAATAAGAATGTAGGAGAGGCGGGTTGAAACTGCCGAATTATGAACTAGCAGTTGTGCCACAGCGAAAAATTACTGAGTATCTGTTGTCGCCAACTCACCCTGATGGACGCAGCAAGGAAAAATTTTTTACTGCGTTTGGTTTTTCAGTAGAGGATTGGGAAACTCTTGCTAAAGCATTACTAAATCATGTTGCTGATAACGATGTTACAAAGATTGAAGATTCACCATTTGGAACTAGATATGCTGTAGATGGTACACTGCTTTCACCGGATGGCAGAAACCCTTTGATTCGTTCGGCTTGGTTTATTGAAACAGGGGAAACTATTCCTAAGTTTGTTACTTCATACCCACTGAAACGGAGAGAAGAATGATTCAAGAACTTGATAGAGTTATTCTGACTAGTGATATTCCAGAATATAGTTTAGAAGAGGGTGATATAGGTACAGTTGTTTTAGTACATCAGGGTGGCAAGGGATATGAGGTTGAATTTGTCACATTGGATGGCGAGACTGTGGCAATTGTTTCACTTCACAGTATACAAGTGCGTCCCATTGGTAGAAGAGAAATTGCGCGATCGCGCGTAATAAATTAATGTGAACACTGCGATGTATACGTCATAAATTTATCCTCTTTAGTGCCTAACGATTGAAGTCACGGCTAAAGGCATACAGCCAAATAATACTTTAAAGTTTAAAATATATTTAGTTTATGCAAGACGCTAGAGAAAATGAGCATTGAAGAAATTATTATAAACAAAGTAAGAATATTACCTCCTGATAAGCAACAAGAGGCGTTAGATTTTGTAGAATTTTTACTTGCGAAAATCCAAAAACAAGTGTTATCTTCTAAAGATAAAAATTCAGGGGTTTCGGCTTTGACTCTTGCTCAAGAATACATTGGTTGTGTAGAAGGAGCAAGTGATTTGTCTACTAATAAAGATTATATGGATGGTTACAGTTCGTGATGAGGCGATAGGTATTGCCCAATCTCTAGAGTGTGATATGTGTATATTATTTTGTTGTAAATGCTTATACAAAAACTTTTAGTGGATGATTCATCTGTTTTGTTTGATCTAGTAAATGATCGTGCTTTAGCTTCTGCATCTCTTCTTTAATAGTTTTCTGAACAATTTGGACGATTAAAGCTTCCAAGGCTGCTACTGTGAGACTACTTAGGAGCTGGTCTGATGTTGGTTGGAAGTTTTGCATAGAAAATATTTCTGCATCCCGATCTATTAGTTTAACTGATGTTTCTTTCTCTATTTCAGAGTAATTTAAGGATTCACTTGTAATCATATTTTTAGTTATTAAAGGATTTTTCTTATTCCAATTTGACACAATTTCAAAGTAACCTGCGGCATCTTCTAAACAATACTCAAACATATTTAATAAAATATCTATCCAGCCGCTTTTTCGTAAAAATACTTTTTTGGGATTTTTACGAAAATACCTACCGTCAATTTTTTTATTTACTTTGATTTCAAGTTGTTCAAACAAACCATTTAATCCTTTATAGCCATATTCTTGCGAGTAATCTCTAAAATCAAATAGTTTTATTTCATTAACATTTGGGTATATTGATAGAGCTTTAAATCTGTTTCTCAACGTTTTTAGATCACTATGTTTTATCTCGAAGCCGATAAAAGTTTTGTTTTTCAGCTTAGAAATATCTTGCATGATTTCCTTAACAAGTTGCTCTTCCTCAACTTCAAACTCTAAAAATTTAACTTTGATATATTGCTGATTAGTTTTTTTGAGAAGCCGAGTAATGGTGTATCCATATATTCTTTGTACTGCTTTTCCCTGTACCTGTAAATAATCCGGCCAAAATTCTAAGTCAAAAAAAACCAAATCATAGATAGAATCATTAGAAAAGTTATTGATAAATTGCCCATCAATCTTAACCTCTATCTTATACATAAAATATTTTGGAAATTATTTACATATTAAAAATATACAAAAAAATAATTACAATCAAAACAGGATATACACGTATTGAACCGCTAATCTCTTTGCGTTTGATCTGCGTGCATATGCGGTTAGAAATTCAAACTTTTCTAGTTACAAAACCCTACTGAATGCACTAACTAACCCGATCGCACTTTTCATCAAGCCTCCATAGTGAATTCATTAAACGCCATGTTTCCCATAAAAATATCGCCTTTCATCCTGGCTTGTAAATCAAGTTTTGAACTCGTAAACTAGCTTTTGTAACTTGAAAAGTAGCTTTTGCGACTTGAAAAGCAGCTTTTGCGACTTGAAAACCTGTTAATGTTAAAGAATTTCAGCAAATCTAACCACATTTATTTATAAACTAATCTTAATGCCTTAGAAGTTCTCATAAAAAAACGCAAATATACGCATTAAACGCAATTTTTCAGCATTTTCATACGTATATTTGCGATAAAATAAAAGACGATGCCTACGGCTGGCTACGCCTACGCAGTTTTAATGAACTAACGCGATCGCACGTTTCGTTAACGCTTCAGCAGTCAATCCATTAAACGCCATCAACTTACCAGCACTAGTTGTAGTTGCAATAATTTGTAGGTTGGGTTGAGGAACGAAACCCAACATTGATCTAAACTTATCCTTTCAAATTTATGAAATAATCGAACTTTTCCATTGCACTTTGTTCCCTGCTATCTTCCACAGCCTTTGAACTTCTTTTTCTAAACCTTGTGAACCATAATCGTCCCATGCATCTGTAAATCTAGCCATTCCTGGTGAGTGTCCAGGTGCGCCATCAAAAGTAATTTTCTTGTATTTATCAAGAGTAAAGACAACATCAAACCAATTCTTGTAAACTGGCCAAACTAGATCAGAGGATTCTAATAAAAAAGCCTCTTCATCGTCTACGACTCTCTTCCAACCAATCTGAACTCCATAAGAGCGATTTTTAGGTGAATCCAGAGTCATTCCAACAATTAGACAATTTTCTGTACAACCTGAATTTTCTATTTCATCAGCAATATCTTGTGGAAAATTATAAATGGGCTTAACTTCAACAAAAATACAAGAATCAAACTTTAGTAAAAAGTCGGGAATCCATCCATCAAAGTCACAAGGCTCATACTCCCATCTCCATTCTAGAAGATCAAACAAAGCAGCCCATCTTGCCTCTAATCTAGAACGAAATTGAACATCATTATATTTGGTCGGTATAGGTTTAATCATAGCTTTTTAGATCAAATTACACAGGTTCTAATTTATAGAACATAAAATTTTGCTTTATCAAATAATCCCCACCCAAGTAAAAACTTAGATGGGGTATTACATTATCTTAATGCACTAATGCGATCGCACGTTTCGTCAACGCTTCAGCAGTCAATCCATTAAATGCCATCAACTCGCCAGCACTTGCGGTAGTCTCCCCACGCTTCCACGCAAAGGTGTCGCGCTTGGCTGTACTCCGCAACAAAATCGGTTCTAGCATCGCCGCAGCGCCACCTGTCACAGCAATTAGCGCATCGCCATCAAATAATTCGGCAAATTTGGCATCATCTAAGAAACCACCTTCGGGTTCAGAACAGGTATCCCACGCAGTATCATGGCTACGGTACAATTGCCGAGGATTGATGATAGAAACTATCTTGACACCAATACCTTCAGTTTCTAAGAAAGCCGCAGCTTCAAATACTGGCATTAATGTTAAATCGCCAATCACAGCAAATACAACTTGTTTATCACCAGCGATTTCATGTAATAGCACTGCACCATCGCGCAACGCCTGACGAGTTTGTTCTAAAGTTGTACGAATTGGTAGCGGCGTTTTACTTGCAGTAATTACAATTCCCTTATTCTTAGTTTTCAACGCCCAATCATAACAAGCTTGAATACTATTAGCATCAGGCGGAAATAATGGAAAAACATTTCCATTTCTCATCAACGCAGCAAAGTAAGCTTCAATTTCTGGACGTTGGTGAGTCCAACCGTTGCGCCCTTGCTCTAATGCCCCTGCTGTGAATAAAGTAATAGTCGAGGGAGTTTGACGGCGTAATTCTGCCATTGACTGGGTTACAGTTTGCCAAATTGGTAATCCGTTGATGGCAAAAGATTCATAAGAACACCACAAAGTTCTCGCACCCATTAACGCTAAACCCGCAGCTAACCCGGCACAAGCATCTTCACTCAATGGTTCATAAACTTGTCCGTTTGGTGCTTGGAAATATAAATCGTCGGTTGTGGGGTGGATAATCTTTAATGCTTGGTTGATGTTGGCAATTCCAGATGCTTCGTTACCATCAGCGTTGGTGACGAGGAAATCCCGATCTTTATTTCCAACTATTCCTACCAATCGTCCCATCGCGGTTGTGGAAACTTTGGCTTCACCTCCAACTGCATATTCTTCTAAAGGTAATTCGCCTAATTCTGCTAATGGGAATTCAAATTCTGTCACTACAGTTTTTGCTGCTGGGCCACCGCCTGCGCGTTCTGCATTTGTCCGCACTAATTGCCAAGCTTCCGCAGACAAAGCACGGGTTTGCAATGCACTGATAATATGAGGGGCATCCAGCGTATCTTTAGGATAAAGGTTGTGAGATTTTGCACCCCGCGCGTGGACTCCTGCACCTTTGAGTTGTTTAATAATAAAGACGGTAAGTTTACCACCCAATGCCGATCGCGCTGCTTTATCTACACCGGAAAGTACTGCTTGGGTAAATGCTAGGCGTTTCTCGAAGGAAAAGGCGGTACTATCAACGTAATCCCCTGGTTGATCTCGATCGTCAAAGTCTTTCGCATCCACTAACACGACTTCATCAAAACCGTTACCTTGCCAATATGCTTGCATCTGTTCGTTGGTTTTGAGGGAAACCATGCTGTGATGTTCTTGGCTATAACCGTTCCACACCAGCACCGGCAAGAAGTTGGTGACAGCAGGATAAGCAGTATGGAAATGAGCGATCGCACTTACAATATAAGGCTCACCTAATCCACCATCCCCAACTGTAAAGGGGAACAACTTATCTTTGTGTAACAGTGCAGCCGCCATTGCAAAGTGTTGCCCTTGTCCCAAAGGCCCCGCAGGTGCGAGAATACCGGGAATGAAACCAGAAAGGTGTCCTAATAATCCATGCTTTTCTCGGAAGCGATCGCGCAATTGTTGGACTGTAAAAATTCCCATGTCTTCTAGCGAACGATCCAAGAACATGGCACTATAAAATCCGGGGGCGTGGTGTCCGACTTCGGTAATAATGTTCTTGTATCCCAGCATGACAAGAGATGCGTAAGCTTCTGCTTGGCTGGCGAATCCGCCGGGATGTCCAGAAGCTTTACTAGCAGTAACTTGCAAAGTCAGGTAGCGTAAGGCATCGGCAGCCAGTAAAGTTTGATATACAGCTGCTTTATCAGTGGGAGATGCGATCGCTACTTTGCCCGACTCTATAGCAGGAGTTGCACCATAAGTTTCAAAATCTGGTAAAGCTTCACCAAAATATTGAATTCCTTCCGAAAAATTGGGAAGCGCTGAAGATGCCTTTGCGGAGATTGCAGTCATGCTGAGTACCTTTTGACGATGAGGTGAAACTGTAGATGCTTGTTGAATTTAACCAAAATTTTACATCTTCGAGGTTGTAACAGTTTATTGCTTTTTTGCAACGTTAGAATAAGTACTTTAAATGGTCACTCAATCAAAATTTCAGTTAGTTAAAGTTGCAAAAAAATATTAAGTAGGAAAAAAATTTATGAAATTTCCAAATGGGCCGCAAACTCCAGCAGTTTTACAGATGCTGCGCTGGATTGTTAATCCGATGTCTTTTATGGAGGCTTGTACCAAAAGCTATGGCGAGATTTTTACTCTCAGATTAGACAAAAATCTTCCTCCTTTGGTGATTGTCAGCAACCCCCAAGCGCAACAACAAATTTTGACAACTGATACCAAGGAATTAGAAGCCCCTGGCGATCTGAATAAGGTATTTGAACCTTTGCTGGGCAAGCATTCTGTCATTAGCATTAGCGGCGCAGACCACCAACGTCAACGCCAGTTGTTAATGCCTCCCTTTCACGGCGAAAGAATGCGGAATTATAGTCAGGTAATTACCGATGTCACCAAGCAAGTCATTAGCCAATACCAGATAGGCAAACCCTTTAATATTCGGTCTGCTACCCAAGCCATTACCATGCGGGTGATTATGCAAGCTGTGTTTGGGCTACATGAAGGGCCTCGCGCTGAAAAACTACAGCAATTTTTGAGCGATCTTTTAGAGAAAGCCAGTTCTCGGTTAAGTGTAGCTTTGCTTTATTTTCCAGCTTTGCAAAGAGATTTTGGCCCGATTAACTTCTGGGGAAAACAAATGCGCGTTCAGCAAGAAGCTGACAAACTCATCTATGAGGAAATTCGAGAACGTCGAGAACAGCCAGATTCATCACGCACGGATATTCTCAGCTTACTCATGGCTGCTAGGGATGAAGCCGGTCAACCCATGACTGATGAAGAGTTGCGCGATGAATTGATGACTCTGTTAGTAGCCGGTCACGAAACCACAGCAACAGCCTTAGCATGGGCATTCTACTGGATTCATAAAATACCATCAGTGCGCCAAAAGCTACTGCAAGAATTAGATAGCTTGGGCGATAACCCAGATCCCGGCACCGTTTTCAAATTACCCTATCTCAACGCTGTTTGTTCCGAGACATTGCGGATTTACCCAGTAGGTATGCTAACTTTTCCTAGAAAAGTAAGAACACCGATATCGCTGGGTGGTTATGAATTAGAACCGGGTACAGTCCTACTTGGTTCTATTTATCTGACCCACCAACGAGAAGATATTTATCCAGAACCTAAGCAGTTTAAGCCAGAACGCTTTTTAGAACGGCAATTTTCTGCCTATGAATATTTGCCCTTTGGGGGTGGTGCTAGGCGCTGTATTGGTCTAGCATTTGCCCAGTTGGAAATGAAGTTAGCACTTGCCAAAATCCTTTCCAGCTTGGAATTAGAATTAGTTGACAATGGTGAAATTCGACCTAAACGCCGTGGTTTGGTGACAGGGCCAGATCGTCCCATCCAGATGATTATCAAAAGTCAACGTCAGGTTAAGTCGCCCATTCTCCAGACAACCACTGTTTGATGCTGCGGAGGTTGATTGAGGCAAAGGGATGTAAATTAGAGTGCGATCGCAAAATTATTGCATAACAGGTCGATGCAATGCATTGGCATAACAAGTCAATGCATTGGCATAAGGGACTTCCAACAAATAAATTACCCAATTTTGTGGGGTGGGCATCTGTCCGCTCATATATAAAGGCGCTCATGTTGCCCACCCCACAGGAAGTAGTTGAGTATTTTTTTATTTGGAAGTCCCTTAAGGCTAAAACTCTTTGTTAAGCTCCTAGTTCTCTAAGCTAAACGCGCTATATCTAAAATGTTTGAGCATGAATTTTGATTCAGCCGATGCCATAACAATATCAACTGCTGTACGCCAAGGTAAAACTAGCGCTGTGGAAGTTACTAAAACTGCGTTAGCACGAATAGCAGCACGGGATTATCAACTCAACTGTTTTACGGCTGTGACTGCTGAGGCGGCTTTAGCAGATGCAGCACGCATCGACGAGAAAATTGCCGAAGGTAATAATCCAGGAACGCTTGCGGGTGTTCCTTTTGCGGTGAAAAATCTTTTTGATATCGCTGGTTTAACAACTCTGGCGGGATCGAAAATCAATGCAGAAAAACCACCAGCTACCCAAGATGCAACCGCAGTAGCCAAGCTGAAACAAGCTGGTGCAGTATTGGTTGGTGCTTTGAATATGGATGAGTATGCTTATGGATTCGTGACGGAAAATTTCCATTCCGGTGCTACTCACAACCCCCATGATTTACAGCGAGTTGCTGGTGGTTCATCAGGTGGTTCGGCGGCGGCTGTTGCTGCTGGGTTAGTACCTCTGACGCTGGGTTCTGATACTAATGGTTCAATTCGAGTTCCGGCGGCGTTGTGTGGCGTTTTTGGTTTGAAGCCAACTTATGGAAGGTTATCTAGGGCTGGGGTAGCTTTATTTTCTAGTAGTTTTGACCATATTGGCCCTTTTGCGCGATCGGTGCAGGATATTGCGACAGTGTTTGATGTGCTTCAGGGAAAAGACGATCGCGATCCAATTTGTACAAAACGTCCGCCTGAATTGGTTTTACCACAACTTAAGCAAGATATTTCTGATATTAGAATTGCTATTGCCAGCGATTATTTTACCCAAGGTGCAGAACTAGAAGCTTTAGCAGCATTGCAAAAAGTCGCTGATGCTCTAAATGTCAGTGAATATGTGACAATCCCAGAAGCACACCGCGCCCGTGCAGCAGCCTTTGTGATTACAGCCAGCGAAGGCGCAAATCTACATTTAGAAAATTTGCGATGTCATCCCCAAGATTTTGATCCAGCAACACGCGATCGCTTTTTGGCTGGGGCGTTAATTCCTAGTAGCTGGTATCTTCAAGCACAAAGGTTTAGAAGATGGTATCGCGATCGCATTCGAGAAGTATTTCAAAATGTGGATGTGATTCTTGCCCCAACGACACCAATTTCTGCACCGCTAATCGGCCAACAAACAATGATTTTGGATGGTGAAGAAATTCTTGTCCGTCCTCATTTAGGGTTATTTACTCAACCATTATCTTTTATTGGTTTACCCGTTTTATCAATACCAATTCAGCGTCAAAATGATTTACCATTGGGCGTGCAATTAATCGCAGCACCATATAATGAAGCGTTGATTTTACGGGTTGCGGCTGCGTTAGAAATAAAGGGTGTAATTTCAGCAGCAGTAGTGTAGTTATAGTATGCAGAAATACTGATTGTAGAGACGGCGATTCATCGCGTCTGATTATCGTAGCGATTCATCGCATCTCTTGCCTTAATCTTCTAAAATCTGGATTTCATCAAGTTGATTAATTACCACATCCGCCCCCCGGACATTATCTGACTTACCCACCCAAGTGATACCAATACAACCTGCGGCTTTAGCATTACGCGCCATTTGTATATCACCAACTGCATCACCCACCATCAAAGTAGTGCCCGGTTCGACTCCTAAAGCTTGGCAAGCTTGCAAAAATAATACTGGATCTGGTTTACTCGGCCCCTCATCTACTCCCATTTCCAACTGGATATAATCACTTAATTGGTGATACGCTACAAACTTATTTACTTCATCGGTTGTTGCGGCTGAGAGAATACCGAGTTTCAAGCCTGCTTTCCGTAAATATTTCAACAATTCTAAGCTACCTACAAATAGCGGTGAAGGAGTTTGTTCGATATATTTCTCCGCCTCATCCAAAGCTTGACGGGCAATTCTTAAGCATTCAAACCATCCTTTTCCCGTCTCGGCAATATATGCAGCAGCCGCAACTTCTGTTTCGCGGCGACTCGCTACCGATATCAAACCCGCCGGATCTAGAAGATTGCCATTGATGCCAAATGCCATTAACAGAGGTTCCCCAGTTCCAGGTATTTGGGCATCTATTAATCTTGTTGCCTTTTGTGCTAGCGATCGCAAATAAGTTTCAGAATCTTCTAAAGTACCGTTTTTGTCAAACAAAATTGCCTGGATATTATCAAAAGTGATATTTCTACATTTAATAGTCGCCACAATAATTTCACCCCATTTATTTAATTAATATTCCTAACTCCTTGTAGAGACGCGATGAATCGCGTCTCTTCCCAATTCTCCACATAAAAAAAGAGGGGAAAACCCTCTTTATATAATTATTTAATACTCTTACTTAAAAACAAGTAAAACTATAAAATCTATTATTCTTCAATAGCTGCTGGAATTTGTTCTTCAGTTTCCGTTGCTGCTGGAATCTCTTTTTCAATTTCTGCAACTACTGGAGTTACTTCCTCAATTTCTGCTGCTGGTGGAATCTCTTCTTCAATTTCCGCAACTACTGGAGTTACTTCCTCAATTTCTGCTGCTGCTGGAATCTCTTCTTCAAGTTCTGCTGCTGGTGGAATCTCGTCTTCAAGTTCTGCTGCTGGTGGAATCTCTTCTTCTGCTACAGAATCCGCAGGTGCAGCAGGCGCAGCAGTAGCACCTTGTTGCTTGGCTAGTAGCTGTTCGCGATACTTAGCAGCCATTTCTTCTGCCTTATCGTAAACCAAATCCCGGTTTTTAATCATGTCGCCGGGTTCGGGTTCTAGTTGCTTGGTAGATAGGGAAATCCGACCCCTTTCTGCATCCAAGTCAATGATCATAACTTTCACTTCATCATTGACATTGAACACACTATGAGGTGTATCAATATGTTCGTGGGAAATCTCAGAAATATGTAGTAGACCACTCACGCCGCCGATGTCGATGAAAGCACCGTAGGGCTTGATGCCACGAACAGTACCTATTACTACTTCGCCGACTTCTAGGCGGTTCATCTTCCGCTCAACCAGCGCTCGACGATGAGATAGAACTAAGCGGTTACGTTCTTCATCAACCTCTAAGAATTTCAGTGGTAAATCTTCACCTACCAATTCTTCTTTAGGTTTGCGAGTACTGATGTGAGAACCGGGGATAAAGCCACGTAATCCTTCAATGCGTACCAATGCACCACCGCGATTGGTTGCAAACACGCCAGAACGGACAGTTGCATCTTCTGCTTGTAGCTGTCGCACGCGCTCCCAAGCCCGCATGTATTCAATGCGGCGAATGGAAAGGGTTAATTGCCCATCTTCGTTTTCATCGGTAAGGATGAAAAATTCTCGCGTTTCGTTTGACTGTAAGACTTCTTCCGGGCTATCAACCCGGTTAATAGACATTTCTTGTATAGGTATATATGCTGCTGTTTTAGCACCAATGTCAATCAGAGCGCCGCGCGGCTCTATACTGAAGACGGTTCCTGGTACAACATCACCAGGGCTAAAATGATAATCGTATTTGTCAAGTAGAGCAGCGAAATCTTCGTGAGTGAATCCAATTTCTGTAGCGGTTAAATTCTGATTGACCATGCTTATTTGTTCCTGGTTCTAGTCTCCGTAAAGGTTGTGTGACAGGCGTAATGTACTATGCAAGCAGTTCTATGGCAGCTTACACAAAACATCCTTTTTCATCCTAGCGCAGAAAAGCTAGTATTAACACATATCTACTCCCAAGATTGGAAATTATATCACAATATAAAAATGATTGCTTATTTACTAAGTAGTTAAAACCAACAAAGGACAAAAACAATAATATCCGTTGCCACCACACTTAGCAGCAACGGATACTAACTTCTTTAAATCAAGTTAAAGGTCTGGTAAATAGGATCTACTTATCTTTTGGTTTCTCAAAGCGAGGGGGTTCGCGAAATGCGATCGCAAAAAAGAGAGTACCTATACACAGAGTAAAAATCAAGATGTAAGCAACGCTTTCCATATTATTAGTTCCTGCCTATCCAGCTAGTAATGAGGAATTAGGGATTGGGTACTGGGTATTAGGGATTGGGAAAACTTTTTCCTAGTCCCCCAATCCCCAGTCCCCAGTCTCCAGTCCTTTAAAGGGCTTCTTTCCGGCGGGTTGATTTGTCACCCACTTTCTGGAACAGACCCCACTCAACTTGTTCTTCTAGATCGGCATCAACACCAGCAAATACGTCTCGGTAAATTGTCCGAGAGCCATGCCAGAGATGACCAAAGAAGAACAGCAGAGCAAATACGGCGTGTCCAAAGGTAAACCAACCTCTAGGACTGGTGCGGAATACACCATCAGAGTTCAAGGTTTCGCGGTCAAATTCAAAGATTTCACCACCTTGAGCTTTCCGGGCATACTTCTTCACATCAGCTGGCTCTGTAAAGGTTGTACCATTCAGATTGCCACCATAGAAACTAACGGTGACACCAGATTGCTCGAAGCTATACTTAGATTCTGCCCGACGGAAGGGAATGTCAGCGCGGACAATTCCATCAGCATCAGTCAAAATCACTGGGAAGGTTTCAAAGAAGTTGGGGAGACGACGCACGGTCAATTCCCGTCCTTCAGAATCTTTGAATACGGCGTGACCTTGCCAAGATTGGGCAATACCATCACCCTTCACCATCGGCCCTGTACGGAATAGACCGCCTTTAGCGGGGCTATTACCAACGTAATCATAGAAAGCCAGTTTTTCAGGAATCTGCGACCAAGCTTGGTCAAGGGTTGCACCTTGAGCAACGCTAGTTTGGGCGCGGCGCTGAATTTCTTGACGGAAGTAGTTTTGATCCCATTGATAGCGGGTAGGGCCAAACAATTCGATGGGAGTGGCGGCGTTACCGTACCACATAGTACCTGCAACAACGAAAGCAGCAAAGAAGACTGCTGCGATACTGCTAGAAAGTACTGTTTCAATGTTCCCCATCCGTAGGGCTTTGTAGAGCCGTTCGGGGGGTCTAACTGTGAGGTGGAATAAGCCTGCAATAATACCAACAACACCAGCAGCAATGTGGTGAGCCGCAATGCCACCAGGGTTATATGGGTTAAAACCATCTGGGCCCCATTCTGGTGCTACTCCCTGGGCAGCCCCAGTTATACCATAAGCATCAGAAACCCATATCCCCGGCCCAAATAATCCGGTGACATGAAAAGCACCAAAGCCAAAACAAAGTAAACCAGATAAGAACAGGTGAATGCCAAACATTTTTGGCAAGTCAAGGGCCGGTTCACCAGTGCGGGGATCTCTAAAGAGTTCCAAATCCCAGTAAACCCAGTGCCATACGGCAGCTAGGAATAAAAGACCGGAAAGAACAATGTGAGCCGCAGCAACGCCTTCAAATGACCAGAAGCCAGGATCGCTTGCAGGGCCACCAGTAACGTTCCAACCGCCCCAAGATTGAGTAACGCCCAAACGCGACATGAAGGGGAGAACGAACATCCCTTGTCGCCACATCGGGTTGAGAATTGGATCGCTAGGGTCAAAAACAGCTAGTTCGTAGAGTGCCATCGAACCAGCCCAGCCTGCTACTAAGGCTGTGTGCATTAAGTGTACAGAAATCAGCCGTCCTGGATCATTCAGAACGACTGTATGTACTCGGTACCAGGGTAGTCCCATCGACTACGCTCCTCCTCGATGAGTTAGTTTACAAAGCAATTTTCTTACTGAGATTCTAAGAAACGAAATTCGCCACTCAGAAAACTCTCTCTTGTTTTTTGTTATTGCCAGAGCCAGAGTACTACCACAGTTAGTCTAATAAGTCAGACAGCGTGGGCGCTTTGGCAATGCTTACTCGCTTCGGGAGGTTTACCTTGTAGGGTAGCCACCGCCAAGCAAAAAATGAGAATGTTTTAAAAAGTGTAACTATTGATGGAATTGTTTGCAAGCGTGTAAATTGATGCGATCGCGTAGCATCTCTAAGTTTTTTCGCTACCAAGTCCCTATCAGGGATTAAATTTACTTATCTTTATCAGAGACAAAGAAGAAATAGCAGTTAAGTATTTCCCCTCTGCCCCATATCTATCTTACTGAACCACCAACTGGATATTTTGCAGTTGACACTTTGCCTCAGCTGTGTTTAAACGTTCAATTACTTGTTCGGCACTCATCAGACGTTTGAGTACTACTTGACCTATGGTAGTACTGGCTGTGTCTGGTATTGTAGGTTTCACTTCTACAGTTAAAATGGCTTCTTCAACTCGATAAAGCCATAGCAATTCGTTTTCTTCCACTAAACAAATATTCATTCGCTGAATATCTGGTTGTCGTCGCCATGCAGTTATTTGCCAAAGTCCATCAGATGCCCAGACTCTAGCAACTGTCCATCCCTCAGATAGAAAGAAATACTTCACGCTCTTAGTCTCACTATTAAACTTTCAATCTGCTGTTTACGATATCGTATATTATTTGTTAAATATGTATAACTAATGATAATTTAAATTCAAGCTTATTTAAATTATTGTTACTCAAGTTCTAATAAAATAAATACTTCTTTATTTTCATGTAAATCAGTACAAAAAATCACAAAATCGTATATTTAATTATAAGTCCAATAGTTTTATTCTATTGTCGAGTTTACCAATAAATTTTGTGTGTGCTTTGGTTAGCAAATACCAAACATAATTTTATGAATACATTAGGTAACTATGAACAAGCGTATAAATTCACCATTTAGATATCCTGGCGGCAAATTTTATGCTCGCAATTTGATTCTTAATCATATTCCTTCTCACTTCTATTATGCTGAACCCTTTGCTGGAGGTGGATCTATTTTTTTTGTAAAAGATAAAGTAAATATCAATTGGCTCAATGATATTGATGAATTATTAATAAATACCTTATTAATAATTCGAGATCAACCAGAAGAATTAATAAAATTTTTAGAAGGTGAATCTGCTACGAAAGAAAGACATACATATTACAAGAATGAATTTATCCCAAAAAATAAATTAGAACAAGCTGGTAGATGGTTTTACCTTAATAGAACCTCCTACTCTGGAATTATGAAGCATCGAAACTGTTATTGGGGATATGGTGATAAATACAGTATGCGTCCAGAGAATTGGCCTAGAAATATACGTCGAACTTCTGAGAAACTTCAAAACGTTCAAATTACTAATCTTGACTTTGAAAAAGTGATCGAATCTGTACCCGATGGATCTTTTTTATTTATCGATCCTCCTTATTTCAATGCGGATCAAGATAAATTTTATGCTCATTCATTTTCTAAAGACGATCATTTCAGGCTATGCCAAATATTAAACAGACATAAGGAGAGAATAAAATTTCTTATAACTTACGATAATAGCGACACAATTAGAAACCTATATGAATGGGCATTGGAAATACACGACAAAGAATGGAATTATACAATTAGTAGAACTGACGATCAAAAAAATGGCAAAAGTAAGCAAGATAACTTTAAAGGCGAACGATATAAGGGGAAAGAAATTTTTATATTAAATTACTATTCTATTGACCCTAATTTTCAAACTTATGAACAGTTAATTTCAACACTTTGAATTATTCAATATTTAGAATAATGATATTTTTTCGCGTTTTCTAATTATTTATATATATTTACAAACACCCAGCAGTTAGATCCCCGACTTCTTGAAGAAGTTGGGGATCTTTTTGTTCAGCATCAAAAAATGGGTGAATTAGTAATTAATTGTAAAAATTTCTATAAAACTAGCGAATATATAGTAAGATCACTGACTTCTGATTACATAAAATTTAACTTTATGACCTGGTTTTCCTTGTCCGTGAAACGGTGGGGTCGGATTACACAATTCCTATCTTTGTTCTCTCTATGTTTATTTTTAGTTGTTAGTTGCGCTCCTCGTCCACAATCAACTACGCCACCATCGGGTTCTGTGAATAGCCCTACAGGTGATGGTCGTATTACTATAGGTACAACAGCAAAGCCGAGAACCCTCGATCCGGCTGATGCTTATGAGTTAGCATCGTTGGGCTTGGTGTTTAATATGAGCGATCGCCTTTACACCTACAACCCAGGAAGCACGGAAATTAAGCCACAGCTAGCTACAGCATTACCTAAAGTCAGTCAAGATGCCTTAACTTATACCATCCCCTTACGTCAGGGAGTGGTTTTTCATGATGGAACTCCTTTCAACGCCCAAGCAATGGCGTTCACCATCAACCGCTTTATTCAAAATAAAGGAAAACCTTCATTTTTACTAGGTGATATAGTAGATTCGGTGAAAACTACAAGCGAGTATGAGTTAAGCATTAAGCTGAAAAAACCCTTTGCAGCGTTTCCCTCACTGCTGGCGTTTCCTGGAGTGTGTGCGGTTTCGCCAAAAGCTTACGAACTCGGTGCTGGTAAATTTAAGCCGAATATCTTTGTGGGAACTGGGCCTTACAAGTTAGCGCAGTATGGTACTGATTCAATCAGATTCGATCCATTTGATAAGTATTGGGGAGAAAAACCAGCTAACAAGGGTGTTAACCTCCAAATTCAAACTAGTCCGGTTAATTTGTTTAATGCTTTCCGTACAGGTGCAGTGGATGTGGCTTATCTGTCGCTACAGCCAGATCAAAATCGGAGCTTAGAAGAAGGTGGTAAAAAAGGAGATTGGCAAGCGATCGCAGCTGAAGGTAGTGTAGTAAGCTATCTGGTATTGAACCGAAATCAAAAGCCCTTAGATAAATTAGAGGTTAGACAAGCGATCGCGTCAATCATTGACCGTCCACTTTTAAATGAGCGGGCGTTACTTGGTCAAGCCGATCCTCTGTATAGCATGATTCCTACGACATTGAATGTCTCTGTGCCATTATTCAAAGATGCTTATGGCGATGCTAACTTTGAGCAAGCTAAAAAATTGTTAACTACTGCTGGTTTTTCCAAAGAAAATCCGGCAAAAGTTCAAATTTGGTATCCTTCTAGTTCGCCTACTCGTAGTTTGGCAGCACAGACGCTCAAATCTCTTGTAGATGCCAAAATGGATGGAATACTGCAATTTGAAGTCACCCCCGCCGAAGGGCCAGCCTTTTTTAAAGACATTGCCAAAGGATTATATCCAGGAGCTTTACTTGATTGGTATCCAGATTTTTTAGATCCAGATAATTACGTCCAGCCGTTTTTGTCTTGTAATAAAGGTTCAGTTGCTAAAGGATGCGAAGATGGAGGCAGTCAAAGTCAGGGTTCGTTTTACTATAGCGAAGCGATGAATAAACTGATCGATCAACAACGCAAAGAACTAAATCCTGAAGCGCGTCAGAAAATATTTGCAGAAATTCAAAAGCTAGTAATTGCTGATGTACCTTACGTTCCCTTATGGCAAAGCAAAGACTATGTATTTGCCCAAAAAGGTGTGAACAGCGTACAACTTAACCCGACCCAAATTCTGGTTTACCAAACAATTAAAAAGTAGTTATTGGGCATTGGGCATTGGGCATTGGGCAGAATTTAGAATTAAAACGACCTTTAAGTTTAGCTTTCAGAGTGAAGTACACAACTTCACTAACTTGAAATACGTTGTATTCACAAATGACCAATGACCAGTGACAAAGAACAAATAACTAATAATAAATGACAAATAACTAATATATGTCTCGTTCTAAAGCTTTACAATATTACATAGTTTCTCGGTTGCTTCTTGCGCCACTTCAGTTATTAACAATCATCACTATTGTATTTCTCTTACTAAGAGCAACACCAGGAGATCCCGCAGATGCAATTCTCGGTGGACGTGCGCCAGAAGCTGCTAAAGAAGAATTGCGAAAACAATTAGGTTTAAACTTTCCTCTGTGGCTACAGTACCTGAATTATTTGGGAAGCATACTGCGTTTTGATTTGGGAACATCTTTAATGAGTCGCGGACAGAATGTTTGGGACATCATTGGGCAATACTTCCCCGCAACGGTGGAGTTAGCAGTATGTAGTATGGCGGTTGCACTCATCGTCGGAATTGCCGTTGGAACTCTTTCAGCTTCTCGTCCTGGGACATATTTCGATGTTGGTGGACGCTTGTTTGGGATTATCACCTACGCACTACCTATGTTTTGGGCGGGAATGCTTTTGCAGTTGGTTTTCTCAGTCCAACTAGGTTGGTTTCCCAATTCCAACCGCTTTCCGCCTAATCTTCCGGCTCCCACTACTGTGACTGGATTGTATACAATTGATAGCTTGCTCGGTGGAAATCTCACCCAGTTTTTCACATCTTTGCACCATCTTGCTCTACCGAGTCTCACACTAGGAATTTTGCTGAGTGGGATTTTTGAACGAATTGTGCGAGTGAATTTAAAGCAAACTTTGAAAGCAGATTATGTAGAAGCCGCTAGAGCCAGAGGTATTGGTGAAAATAAGATTTTAGCCTCCCATGCCTTAAAGAATGCTCTAATCCCAGTAATTACAGTATTGGGGTTAACTTTTGCATCTTTGTTAGGTGGGGCGATTTTGACAGAAGTAACATTTTCTTGGCCTGGGTTAGCTAATCGACTGTATCAAGCGATCGCAGATCGCGATTATCCCACAGTCCAGGGAGTGCTAGTCTTTTTTGGTGCGATCGTTGTCAGTGCAAGCATTTTAATTGATATTTTAAATGCTTATGTAGATCCGCGAATTCGATATTAAGTAGAGTATTCTGACTCCTGACTCCTTCTCATATTTTGTTAATTTTCTTGAGAAATACCACTAGCTAAAATCCCAAGAATTTTGTTCACATCTTTGAGATAATATTCGCTTAAATCAATAGTCAATGTTTGTGCTTCTAGTTTGAGGAATTGCCAAATACTGCCAGTTGTGACTGCTCCGTAAATTGTTTTAATCTCACTTGCAGCTTGCTCATTAAACATTTTAGCTGCTACCATTTCGGCTGCACACTGACCCAAACCCGCATTAATATTTTCTTTTTTTGCTTCTACAACTATAATTACTGGTGCTGTCAAAATTAGAATTTCTGGAGATTTAGTAATAATAAAATCGCAAATGCCGTTTAATCCTTTAGTATTATCGACAGTAAAATCTATCCCAGAGAATAAACCAATTTGTTCTCGTAATTGTCGGCGTAAATCAACTAGAATTGGAGCAATAATTAACTCAGAACGCGCTTTTTCACTATTACTAGCTAAAGCTATTTCCAGGTTATAATTGAGTGTTTCTACAAGTAGATTACTCGCTGTTAATTCAGGAAGATCAGCGAAAATATCGCGTTTTTCTAATGTGGTTAAACTAAATTCTTGTTTTGCTTTAGCTAAACTAAACTCGCTGTAAGCCATAGAAATACTACTCCGTTATATCAAGCGATCGCAGATCGCGATTATCCCACAGTCCAGGGAGTGCTAGTCTTTTTTGGTGCGATCGTTGTCAGCGCCAGCATTTTGATTGATATTTTAAATGCTTATGTAGATCCGCGAATTCGATATTAGCAAAAAGTCATTCTTGGTTGATTTCTTGTGGGGTGGGCATCTAGCCCGCCCTTTTTTGTAATTTCCTAACTTAGAAATAAAATGTAGGTTGGGTTAAGCAAAGCGCAACCCAACGCAAAACTATCATTTTATCTGGGAAATATTAGGGATTTGAGTTATATGACCAAGAGATACTTTTACAGCTAAGATTGGTATAGCCGTAGCTGCAATCAGAACAGCAGTAGCCAGGATAATTGCAACTGGTTTACCACCATATTGGACTAAAACCTTAAAAATATTTTCTGCTGTCTGACCTCCAGCTTGAACTAATTCGACTGTATCTGATTTGCTTAAAGCAGCAGTAATATTTTCAGCGATATCGAGAAGTTGTTCTGTATTGTTTGACTGACTGAGAACATCTAGAGATTGAACTATTGGCTGTTGCTGTGTAGCTAAATTTTCATTTCCAGGAGAGTAAGTAGACATCGTTTTGCGCTCCTCTGTTGTTGGCATGTCTCTATACTCGCCTTTAGTTCATAGTTATACGTAGGATGTAGGTAAATGTAGGATTATGTCATAAATACAAAGAATATCTACATAGACGTAGGATTATGTAGGTTTTGCTGTAAGATAATAAACTTATATCCAAGTATTAACTTTACTCTACCAACTCAATCAGGTTAAATGGAAGCTGAAGAAGCATTAGAATCTATTAGACAAATATTTGAGGAGAGGAAAGGAAAAGTAGTATTCCTGGGCAAGTTAGAAGAAAAAGTTTTTCTACTAAGTTGGCAAGGTATGGATTATGGCGATATGACTTATAAAATATATAAACCTACTGGCAAACCATATACAGAACAGTATTTCAGAGAAATTGGTAAAAAATTAATTGATAAGATTAAAAGAGTTTTAAATATCGACGATCTTGAGAAAAGATATTTTAGGCAAGAACTTGAAAATTTTTTCGATAAAAATTATAATTACCCTACTCAAAAACTATCTGATATCACTGCGCCAGAACCAGATTATACTACTTCTCAAGAGTTACCTAATAATACTCCATCTGAGCGAAATCATAATCCCTTCATTCCCTTTAATGGGAGAGTAGAAGAAAAGGATCTATTCTTTGACCGAGAGCGCGAAATCCGGCGAGTATTTGAGGTGTTGAATAGCGGTAGTAGTGTTGTTTTAATTGGGGAAGAGGGAATCGGCAAATCCTCGCTGTTATCGATTATTTGCCAAGAAGCAGAAACTCGTCTAAAGGTTAAACGTCAGCCAGTTTTTTTAGACTTGAATTTACTTCATAATGAAAGTCAATTTTATAGTGATTTGTGCCACGGGATTGGTATACCCGACAGTAAAGACTATCAATTAACCCGCAATTTGCGAAGTTGTAAAATACTACTGGCTATAGACAATGTGGGAAAGCTTACAGGCGAAGGTTTTACTCGCAACATAAGAGATTATTTGCGCGGTTTAGCTGAAGGAAGTAATGCTCCGTTGAAGCTGATTTTAGCTGCCACCGAACCTCTGAACAACCTTTTTAATGATAGTCAGGAGCAAGGTAATACTTCTCCGTTGGCAGGTATTTGCCAAGAGGAACACATTCATCCTTGGAATGAAGCTACTATGCGTACTTTTATTACCAACCGTTTGGCTAGAACTTCAGTTAGTTTTACTGAAGAAGAAATCATCCAACTCATCCAAGAAAGTGGCGGACATCCTCGAAAAGTCATGCAATTGTGTTATCAAACTTATTCGCGGTATGTGGAGAGTTTGCAATGAATGACAGACACCACTTTTAACCCTGCCCTCGGAGAGCTACCGTGTACACACAAGCTTTTTAGAGTTACTGCTTAATGTAGGGTAGGTTAATTTTTGCAGGTCGATGCAACAAAGATGCAAGTCGATACAACAAAAGTACAGGTCGATACAACAAAGATGCAGGTCGATGCAACAAAGATGCAAGTCGATACAACAAAGATGCAAGTCGATACAACAAAGGTGCAGGTCAATGCAACAAAGGTGCAAGTCGATGCAACAAAGGTGCAAGTCAAGATACTTGTATGTACGCCTTAGCCTCGGAGGGGAGGGGAATAAGATTACTCCTACTCTCCCTTCCGTCATAAACAAGGGGGCTGGGGGGTTAGGTTCTTCACGGGTGATGATGGAGGTTGAATAATGACCCCAGTACCCCGCTTAGACTTAGCGCCCAAGTTGAAGCGTCCCCTCTCGCTGTGGAACCCCTTAGATTATCTGCGCCTTTTGTACTGGGTGTTTTTCTTTCCCCAAGCTTTGCGGTGGTATGTGGATACATTCGGGGGTGGGTATATTCCTGAAGGGGAAATGAATTGGCGAAAGGGATGGGAGTTACTCCGTCAAAATGCTATCCAACGTCAGTTACTTTTCCAAGGATTAGTTTTAACAGTAATTACACCTGTAGCTATAGGCTTAATTTTTCAGGCTGTAAATGTTCGCGTTTACTGGTTCGGCGTGGCGGGAGGCGTGGCGGTAGGCGTGGCGGTAGGCGTGGCGTTCGGCGTTTACTGGTTTGGCGTGGCGGGAGGCGTGGCGGTAGGCGTGGCGGTAGGCGTGGCGGGAGG